>NZ_JBEHZD010000397.1:0-7629 GCF_040240285.1 Streptomyces sp. HSW2009
GGGTGAGCGCGCAGCGCCCGACGCAGGCGGCCACCGCCACCGCCAGCGCGCCTTCCGCCCAGCCCCGCGCGTACGCTTCGGCGACGGCCGCGACCTGGGCCAGGACGACGAAGACCAGGGTGAGCACGCCGAACGGGCCGATGTCCGAACGCTTCATGATCTCCAGCGCCTGGGCCGGGGGCTTGGCGCTGCCCAGGCCGTCCGCGGTGTCCGCGAGGCCGTCCAGGTGCAGGCCGCGGGTGAGCACCGCGGGGACCGCGGCCGTCGCCACCGCGGCGAGCAGCGGGCCGCCGCCGGCCAGCAGCACCAGGCCGCCGGGGACGGCCGCGCAGAGCCCCACCACGAGCCCGGCCAGCGGTGCGCAGAGCATGCCGGTGCGCGCGGCGTCCCGGTCCCAGCGGGTCACCCGTACCGGCAGCACCGTCAGGGTGCCGAAGGCGAACCGCAGGCCGTGGGCGAGGGCTGCGGCACGGGCCGCGGCGCGGGGGGCGCGGGGCGGGCGTGTGGGGGACGAATGCGGCGTGGTGTCCATCGCGCCGCAGGTTATCGCGCAGGGTGAGGGGCCATGGGGCACTGGTGGCAGCGGAACATCCTGGAGCCGGGCAAGCTCCCGCTGCTGCTGGCGCTCGCCTCGTTCGTGCTGGCCTTCGTGCTGGTCAGACTAGTCACCCGGCTGATCAGGGCGGGGCGCGGCCCGTTCCGCAACGTGACGGCGGGCGGGCTGCACGTGCACCACGTGGTGCCGGGGGTGGTACTGACCGTCATCGGCGGGTTCGGCGCGGTCGCCAGCGGTCAGCGGGGTGTGGGCGCGGCCGTCTTCGCCGTGCTCTTCGGCATCGGCGCGGGGCTGGTCCTGGACGAGTTCGCGCTCGTCCTCTACCTGGACGACGTGTACTGGTCGGAGCAGGGCCGCAAGAGCGTGGAGGTGGTGGTGCTGACGGCGGCGCGGGTGGCGCGGGTGCTCGGGGGGTTCCTGCCGTTCGGGGTCAACGACCTGACGCCGGCCGAGCGCCACGACCGCGGCCTGGTGGTGGCCAACGTCACCGCCAACTTCCTCTTCTCGCTCCTCGCCCTGGCCAAGGGCAAGCCGCGGATGGCGGTGTTCGGGGTGCTGGTGCCGTTCGTGGCGCCGTTCGGTGCCCTGCGGCTGGCCCGCCCGAGCTCACCGTGGGCCAGGCGCTGCTACCGGAACCGGCCGCGGGCCAGGGCCCGGGCCGAGCGCCGGGCCGCCGCTCACGACGCCCGGTGGGACGGGCTGCGCCGCAGGTTCCAGGACTGGCTGGGCGGCTTCCCCACCTCCTGAGCCTCCCGTGGCGCCCGTACGCGCTGGGCCGCCCGGGCCTGCTGGACTTCGCGGCCGTGCGAAACCGGCTGCACCGGCTGTACTGCCTGCACCGTCTCCGCTACCTGCACCGTCTCCGCTGCCTGGACCGGCTGCACCTGCCGCGCGCCGTGGTCCGGATCGGCGCCTGACGCGGTGCGCTGGGCCGGCACGGCGTGTGGGCCCGTCCGCCGCGGCGCGCGTACCCCCGGGAACTCGCGGGAGCCGCGCACCAGCCGCAGCGCCGGCCGCCGGGAACCTGACGCGCCCGACGCACCTGACGCTGCCGACTCGCCCGGCTGGTCTGACGCGCCCGGCCGGCCCGGGCCGCGTCCGGCCGCCCGTGGCCCGGCACCGCGTCCGGCCCGGCTGCTGCGCACCACCGCCCACGCCCGCTCCCCTGCGGTCGGCCGGGGTGCGGTCCGCCGGGCCAGCCGGTGCAGCCGCTCCACGCGCGTGCTCACCGCGCACACCACCAAGATCGCCAGGATGGCCACCAGGTGCTCGCGGCCGGCCAGGTTCGGCTTGGCGTACACCTCAAGCACCATCGAACCGATCACCAGCGCCCCGGTCAGCCAGGCCCGGTAGCGCCAGCACACGTACACCGACAGGCCGACGACGGCCGCCGACGGGCCGGTGTCGTGCTGGCTGCCGATGTCGGCGGGCAGCCCGAGCAGGGCGTCCGGGCCGAGCGCCAGGCCGAGGCGCGCGTACGCGGTGCCGGCCATGGTGGCGGCGTAGGCGATCACCAGGGTGCGGCGCCAGCCGAGCGCGCACTCGCAGATGCCGAAGACGACGAAGATCTGGAGGAGGCCGCCCCACACCGGCAGGTCGGGCGCGGGGACGAACAGCGACAGCGGGGTCCGCAGCAGCGCGCCCCACCAGGGCTGATCGGCCTGGACGTAGCCGGCGAAGGCGATGACGTCGTGGCCCCAGGGCTGGTTCTGGATGTACTGGCAGATCACGATCAGGGACACCGCCGCGATGGTCACCACCAGTGCGGCGGCCCTGCGGCGGGCCAGCCCGGCCCGTACTGCGGCGGCCAGCGGGCCCCATTCGGCGCGCACGGTCCGCCGCAGCGGGCCGGGAACCAGGTGCCAGGGCGTCTTCAAAGGCGTCACGGCCGGGTCTCCAGATGCTTGCGGTTGAGCCACTTGGGCAGTCCGGGGGCCTCCAGGAAGCCTTCGGCGCGGGCGCTGGCCAGGCCGATCCGGAGCAGGTCGGTGCTCTTTTCGAAGAGCAAGTAGCGGGGCTCCCAGATCGGTCGGTACTTCGCGTTGGCCCGGTAGAGCGACTCGATCTGCCACCAGCGGGAGCAGAAGCTGAGCAGCGAGCGCCACAGCCGCAGCACCGGGCCGGCGCCGAGGCGGGCGCCGCGTTCGAAGACCGAGCGGAACATCGCGAAGTTCAGTGAGATCTGTGTGACCTTCACCTCCTTCGCGCGCTGGATCAGCTCCAGGACCATGAACTCCATCAGCCCGTTGTCGGAGTTGCGGTCCCGGCGCATCAGGTCGAGCGAGAGGCCGCGCGGCCCCCACGGCGCGAAGCTGAGCAGGGCCTTGGGCGCACCGTCGGCGTCGAAGCACTCCAGCATCACGCAGCGGCCGTCCCGCGGGTCGCCGAGCCGGCCCAGCGCCATCGAGAAGCCGCGCTCGGTCTCCCCGTCGCGCCAGTCGTCGGCCAGCCGCACCAACTCGCGCATCTCCTCGTCCGGGATCTCCTCGTGCCGCCGGATGCGGACCGTGTAGCCGGCCCGCTTCACGCGGTTGTACGCCTGCCGTACGGTGCGCATGGCGCGGCCTTCGAGGGTGAACTCGGCGGTGTCCACCAGCGCCTCGTCGCCCAGTTCGAGGGCGTCCAGGCCGTGCCGTGCGTAGACCGTGCCGCCCTCTTCGCTCGCGCCCATCACGGCCGGGGCCCAGCCGTGCTCGCGGGCCTCGGCCAGCCACCGGTCGATCGCGCCCGGCCACGCCTCCAGGTCGCCGATGGGGTCGCCGGAGGCCAGCGAGACGCCGCCGACCACGCGGTAGGTGACGGCCGACTTGCCGGACGGGGACCAGATCGCGCTCTTGTCGTGGCGCAGCGCGAAGTAGCCGAGCGAGTCCCGCTCGCCGTGCCGGTCGAGCAGGGCGCGCAGCCGCTCCTCGTCCTCCGCGGTGATCGGGTCCACGGCCCGCCGGGAGCGGAAGGCCGCGTAGAGCACGAGCAGCAGCAGGAGGGTGCTCATGACGTTGATGATGACGTCCACCCAGCCGGGCGTGACGATGCCGGCGAACCGGTCCTCGTCGGCGGCGAGCGAGATCAGCCGCATCACCCCGTACCGCCACCGGGTCAGGAAGGTGGAGCGCTCGTCGTCGGCCGCCGTGTTGGCCACCGTGACCAGCAGCGCGGCCAGCAGCGAGCCGATCAGGAGCCCGCCGACCGCGACGACGGCGGCCAGCTTGGGGTTGGACCGGTCGCCCTTGGCGTAGAACTCGCGCCGGCCGACCAGCAGCGCCACCACGAACAGCAGGGTCAGCAGCGTCGAGATCCAGTTCTGCGGGTGCCGCCGGAACTCGTGGTACGGCAGCACCACCACGAACAGCGCCAGCAGCAGGACGCTGAGCACCAGGTTGAGAATCCAGGCGGCGCGCTTGCGGCGGCGCATGGTGACGGCCAGGAAGAGCGAGAGCGCGGCCGAGAAGAAGCCCGCCGTCAGCAGGTACGGCGTGAAGTACTCATCGACGTTGTGGCGGCGCAGATCATTGCCGAAGGACACCCACACGCCGCTCAACAGGTTGATGAACGTCACGACGCGCAGGTACCAGACCGCGAACGCCGCGCTCCGCTGGGGCCACGGGCCCTGCTGCTTGCCTTCATCCGGACTCAAGCGGACTTCTCCCATGAAAGTAGAGCATATGAGGGAGGGGTCATTTATCCGTAATTAGGGCATTTTTTTGGTCTGTGTAGACATGGCTGTGCAGCCATGCTGGTCGGCCGCCCGAGACGGGCCCCGGCCGCGCCGACCAGCGCGTCGTCCGCGTCAGTCGTGCAGCGGGAGCTCCGCCGCCAGGGCCGCCGCCGCCTGCACCATCGGCAGGGCGAGCAGTGCCCCGGTCCCCTCTCCCACACTGACGCCGTGGTCCAGAAGAGGGTTGAGCGCGGTCCGGTCCAGCGCCTTCGCCTGCGCCGGCTCGCCACTCGCCTGCCCCGCCAGCCACCAGTCCGGCGCCCGGAACGCCACCCGCTGCGCCACCAGCGCACAGGCGGCCGAAACCACCCCGTCCAGGATCACCGGGGTCTGCCGGACCGCGCTCTGGAGCAGGAAGCCGGTGGTGGCGGCCAGGTCGGCGCCGCCCGACGTGCGCAGCAGCTCCAACTGGTCACCGAGTACGGGGCGGGCCCGGCGCAGCGCGTCCCGGATCGCCGCGCACTTGCGCATCCACGCCAGATCGTCGATGGCGACCCCGCCGCGCCCGGTGACCACCGAGGCGTCGGTGCCGCACAGCGCCGCGATCAGGGTGCTGGCCGCGGTGGTGCCGCCCACGCTCAGGTCGCCGAGCACCACCAGGTCGGTGCCGGAGTCGGCCTCCTCGTCGGCGATCGCCATGCCGGCCCGGAACGCCTGCTCCACTTCCTCCGCGGTCAGCGCGTCCTCGATGTCGATCCGGCCCGAGCCGCGGCGCACCCGGTGCCGGGTGACCTCCTCGGGCAGCTCCGCCGGGTCGCAGTCGACGGCCATGTCCACCACGCGCACCGCGGCCCCGTAGCGACGGGCCAGGATCGCGACCGCGCTGGTGCCGTCGAGCACGGCCCGTACGAGGTCCTTGGTAGTGCCCGCGGGGCGACCCGAGACGCCGAGCTCGGCCACGCCGTGGTCGCCGGCGAACAGCAGCACCCGGGGGTGCTCGATCGGCTTCACCGGCACGCTGGCCTGCGCGGCGGCCAGCCACTCGGCGAGCTCGTCGAGCCGGCCCAGGGCGCCGGGCGGCGTGGCGAGTCGGGCACGGCGCTCTTCGGCGTCGCGGCGGACGGTGCCGTCGGGGCGCTCGATCAGGTCGACGAAGTCATCGAGGTGTAGACCGCTCATCCGCCGAACCCTACCGCTCCCGAGCATCCACCAGGGGTCCAGCCCCACACGGCCCGTACGGGCCCGGCCGTGCCGTCGGGGCGTGCGCGTGGGTCTCGCTTGCGCTGCTTGGGCTGGTCGGGCTGACCGGGTTGCTCGGGCTGCGCCGCGCGTGGTGCTCCGTGCCGCGCGGACCGGCCCGTACCGCCTACGTATCGCGCCCGCGCCCGCGCGTACTGGCCGCCCCGCCCGATACCCATGGGCCCGCCCCGTGCCCGCGCGTGGCGCTCCGTATCGGGCTGACTGGCTACGTAGCGCCTACGCAGCGCGCCCGCGCGCACTGCCCGCACCGCTCACGGCCGGGCCGCCCCGTACCCGCACCCATGGGCTCGCCCCGCGCCCGCGCGTGGCGCTCCGTACCGCCCGCGCCACCCCGGGACCCGACCCGCTCCGCCCGCCCGGTACGGCTCGCCCCATCAGCGCAGCGTGAGCGGCTGGCCCGCCACCACCAGCAGGACGTGTTCGCACTCGGCCGCGACGGCTGCGTTGAGGCGGCCGAGTTCGTCGCGGAAGCGGCGGCCCGACGGGGTGGCGGGGACCACGCCCGAGCCGACCTCGTTACTCACCAGGACCAGCGGGCGCCGGGTGGTCCGGACCGCCGCCACCAGTTCCGCCACGCGCGCGCGGAGCGCGTCCGCGCCGCTCGCCGCCCAGCGCTCCTCGTCCCACGCGCCCACCGCGTCCATCGCGTCCGTGAGCCACAGCGACAGGCAGTCCACGAGCAGCGGGGGCCCGTCGGCCGCCAACAGCGGCGGCAGGTCACAGGTCTCGGTGGTGCGCCAACTGCCGGGCCGGCGCTCGCGGTGGGCCGCCACCCGCGCCGCCCACTCCCGGTCGCCCGCCCGGTTGCCGCCGGTGGCGACGTAGACCACGTCGGGGAAGGCGGCGAGGCGCCGCTCGGCCTCCAGCGACTTGCCCGAGCGCGTGCCGCCGAGCACCAGGGTCCGGCGCGGCAGGTCGGGCACCGCGTGGTACTCGCCCACGATCAGCGTCTGCCCGTCGGCCACGGCCCGCGCGCCGGCCGCCGCCAGCCTGCGGTGCAGCTCGGGCCCCGGTGGCACGGTGTGGTCCAGGTGGACGGCGAGCACGTCGGTGGTGGGCGCCGTGAGGCCGACGGCCCGCAGCCGGGCCAGCGCGTCGGGCCGGCCGATCACATCCAGCAGCACCATGTCGTACGGACGCCCGCCGCCCCGCCCCGGCGCCTGGTCGGGCAGCCCGGCCGGGGCGCCGCCTGGCGGCAGGTACAGCAGCCGCTCGCCGCCCGGGCCGGTCACCTCGTACCCCGTGCCCGGTGCGTCCAGCGCGACGGCGCGCACCCGGTGCCCGCTCAGCAGCGCGAGCTCACGCCCGTCCGCGGCCCGGCCCGGTGCCGGCAGCCCGGCCGGGAACTCGACGGCCGGCCCGTCGTGCGGATGCGACAGCAGCACCTGTCGCACTCCGGCGAGCGTGCGTCCGGCCCGCGCCGCGGCCAGCGCCGGCCCCGGGGTCAGGTCGAGCAGCAGCGCGTCGTCGATGAGCAGGGCCGTCGCGGCCCGCGCCTGGCTGCCCACCGCGGTGGCGCAGGCGGCGCACGGACAGTCGGGCCGGGGCAGGCCGCTGGGGGCCCCGGTGCCGAGGAGAGTGAGTTCCACCCCCTGATCGTCTCGCGCCGGCGGCCGGCCAGCGCGCGGGGCCACCTCCGAGGGGTTGCGCGCCCGGGCTACGCTGCGGGCAAGCAGGCCGTACCGGCGCGGGCCCCCGTCCCTTGGGCACGGCGGATCGCGGCCGGTGGCGCGGGCCGTGGGAGGCGCCGGGTGGCGCGTACCCGCGGCTGCGGGCGGACGGCACGACGGCGGCAGAGACGGAGCGAACATGGCGTGGACGTGGCGGTTCGAGAAGTCCGACGGGACGCAGGTGGCTCCCCCGGTCGAGCCGGAGGACTTCCCGACCCAGGGCGACGCGGAGTCGTGGATCGGCGAGGTGTGGAAGGACCTGCTGGACGGCGGCGCCGACCAGGTGCTGCTGTACGAGGACGACGCCGTGGTCTACGGGCCCATGAGCCTGCACGCCGACCAGGCCGAACCGACCGGCTGACCGAGCCCGCCCCGTCACGGCGCCCGTCCCGCTCCGGGGCGGGCGCCGCGGCGTAGTCCGGGGGCGGGCGGCGCGGCATCCCCCCGCCGCCGGCCGGTGCCGCGGCCGGCGCCCGCGGGCCGGGGGG
>NZ_JBEHZD010000398.1:0-7584 GCF_040240285.1 Streptomyces sp. HSW2009
CGGGCGGCGCGGGGGTTCGGGCCAGGGGGGGTGGGCCCCCGGCCCGCGCGGGCGGCCCGCCGTACCGCCCCCGACCCGGGCCGCCGCCCCCGGCCACGACCGGGTACTGCGGCTCCCAGTCGGGGTCGTCGGGGCCGACGCTCACCGCACCGCCGAGCGCGAGGTCGGCATAGCCGTCGCCGTCGAAGTCGCCGGCCGCTGCGGTGTGGCCGCCACTCTCCCGGTGCCAGTCGGCGGCGCGGGCCAGGCCGGTGGGGGTGCCGCGGAGCAGGGCCGTGCCGTCGCCTTCGAGCCCGAGCCAGGGCGCCGCCACATCGGCCCGTCCGTCGCCGTCGAAGTCCCCCACGGCGAGCCCGACCACGCTGCTGAAGTGCATGATGCCGGTGTCGGTGAGCCGGGTCAGCGGGGCGGGTGTGCGGCCCGGCGCAAAGGGGCCGCGGGCCAGTGCCAGGGAGTCCACTTCCTCGCCGTCGTTGGCTGCCACCAGGTCAAGGGCCCCGTCGCCGTCGACGTCGGCGCCCGCCCCACCGCGTCCGCCGACGCCCCCGTACGCCCGGGCGCCGGGCAGGTCGGTGGCGCCGCCGGTGCCGGTGGCCGCGCCCCACACGATGGTGATCCGCCCGCCGCCCTCGTACGGGCCGTCCTCGCCCGGCGTGCCGACGACGAGGTCCGCGTAGCCGTCCCGGTTGAGGTCGGCGCTGGCGTGCTGGGTGCCGAACCCGTCGTACGGCTCGGCAGCGCCGGGCACTTCGGGGCTGTTCTGGCTGACGGTCCAGCGCCCACCAGGCTCGACACCGGCCGCCGAGCCCGGCACCACGGCCAGATAGCCGGCACCTTGCTGACCTGCGACGGTGCCGTTCGGCACGCCGATGACGACCTCGCGGTACCCGTCACCGTCGAGGTCGTACGGCTGCGCCGGGCGCGGCGTCGCCGCATGTGCCGTGGGGGCCGCGGCCGGGGTCAAGACGGCGGCGACGACGAGGGCGATCAGGGCCGGGGCCAGGGCGGGGGTGCGCTGGTGCATGGGTCCTCCGACGTGGACAGGGCGAGCCGGACACGGCGCGTTCAGCTTCTCTTCACCCCTGGTTGGGGTGTGGACGGCCGGCTGCTTGCACGAGAGGGGACTGCTCAGCGCCGGCGAGGGTTGTACGGACGGGCGCCGGCCGCCGGGCCCGTACTCCGAGGCCGGCTGCCTGCGGAGTGCGGGCCCGGAGGCCGGCGGTCTTGGCCGGCGGGGCATGATGGGGCGCATGCGGACCCGACCTGTCTTGATCTATGACGGCGACTGCGCCTTCTGTACCCGCTGTGTGGCCTTCGTCGAGCGCCGGGTCAGGCCGCGCTGCGATGTGACGCCCGCACACCTCGCTGACCTGGCCGAACTCGGTACCACCCAGGCCAGGGCCGAGCACGAGTTGCTGTGGGTCACCCCGTTCGGGCGGGTCTACGGCGGGGTGATGGCCGTCGCCAAGCTGCTGCTCAACGCGGGGCGCGGCTGGACCCCGCTGGGCGCGCTGCTCAGCCTGCCGCCGCTGCGGTGGATCGGCCACGGCGTCTACCGGCTGGTGGCGGACAACCGGCAGCGGATGCCGGGTGGCACCGCGGCCTGCGCGGTGCGGCGGCCCGAGGGCCCGAGCTGAGTAATCGCCGCACCGGGCTCCTACGCGGACACCGTCGCGCGGGCCGTCGTCGCCTGAGCCCAGTGCCCCCGGCCGTTCCTTGCCGGCCGGGGGCACCTTCCTTGGTGAGGACGCCCGCCACCCCCGAGGGGGGCGTCCTCGTCTGTGGGGAGCGTCTGTCGCGCTCCCGGTGGGGTGGCTACGGCTTGCGCGCCACCGCGGCGTACAGCGAAACGTCCGCGTCCGTGACGTCGCCGTCGGTATCGGCGTCCGGCTGCCAACGGTGCGGCACCTCGACGCCGGGCTCGACCAGTTCGAGACCGGTGAAGAACCTCTCGACCTCGGCGCGCGAGCGGGTCTGGGCGGGGATGCCACCGCGGTGGTAGACGTCCACCACCCGCGCCCACACGTCGGGGGCGAAGTCCGAGGTGACGTGCGAGATGACCAGATAGCTACCGGAGGCCAGCTCGGCGACCATCCGCTGGACGAGTTCGTACGCCTGGAACTCGTCCGGCACGAAGTGCAGCAGCGCGTTGAGCGACAGCGCCACCGGCTGGCTCATGTCCAGCGTCTCGTGCAGTTCATCGGCCGAGAAGATCTTCTCCGGCTCGCGCACGTCCGCGTGGATGTAGGCCGTACGCCCCTCCCGGCTGCTGCGCAGCAGCGCCTGGGCGTGGGTCAGCACGATGGGGTCGTTGTCGGCGTACACCACCCGCGCCTGCGGGTCCACACCCTGCGCGACCTGGTGCAGGTTGGGCTCGGTGGGAATGCCGGTGCCGACGTCGAGGAACTGGCGGATACCGGCACCGGCCAGGTAGCGGGTGGCGCGGTGCATGAAGCGGCGGTTGGTGCCGGCGCAGATCTTGATGCCTGGGTTGATCTCTATGACCTTCTCGGCAGCCTGCTGATCCACCTCGTAGTGGTCCTTGCCACCGAGGTAGTAGTCGTACATGCGCGCCGGATGCGGCTTGCTGGTGTCGATCCGGCTCGCTGCGCGACCGAGTTCGGTCATCTGGTCCTCCGGTTCCTGATGCTGTCGCCGCCGCGGCCTGGCCTGGGGCTGTGCCCGCGGTGGTGGTGCGGCACTGTCGGGGGTGGGCGGGGGTGGTGCCCGGTGGTGCTAGGTGAGCAGGAAGTCCGCCTGGCCGCCCTTGGCGCCGTGCAGGAACTGCTCCATCTCACGAACGGTGTAGATCAGTGCGGGGCCGTCGGGGTCGGTGGACTGCCGCAGCGCCACCCGCCCGTCGGCAAGCTTCATCACTTCGACGCAACTGCCGCCGTTGGGGCCGCTCCAGGGCTTGCGCCAGCCATCGGTGCCGAGCGCGCTGGCGGGCATCCCGTTGTAGACATGGTCGGTGTCTGCCACGGATTTGTTCACGGTCAAAGCTCCTTGCGAAGGTCACCGAGGAAGGCCCCGGTGCGTGGTGCTGGGACGGCCTGCGTGCCCATGCGGTCCAGGGCTTCGAGGTAGGCCGCCACGTCGGCGCGCTCGTCGAGGTACGAGGCGCTGGTCAGGCCCTCGTTGTAAACGACGTCGGGCAGTTCCGGCACCCGGAACCTGAACAGGTGGAACGGTCCGAACATCCCCGGGTGCGGCCCGGAGCTGAACGGAACGATCTGGAGCGTCACGTTGGAGAGTTCGAGCGATTCGATGAGCCGGTCGATCTGGGCGCGCATCACGTCCGCGTCCCCGACCGGGCGGCGCACCACGGTCTCGTCCACGATGGCCCACAGGCGCGGGGCATCGGGTCCGGTGAGGAGTTGCTGGCGTTCCAGGCGCAGCTCGACCCGGCGGTCGAGCTCTTCTTCACTCGCGTGCGGGAAGCCGACGCGCAGCAGCGCCCTGGCGTAGTCGGCGGTCTGCAACAGACCGGGGACGAAGTGCGGTTCGTAGGTGCGGATGAGGCTGGCCGCGCCCTCCAGGCTGACGTAGAGGCTGAACCAGTCGGGCAGGACGTCGCGGAACCGGTGCCACCAGCCGGGTTGGTTGGCTTCGCCGGCCAACTCCAGGAAGGGCCCCACCTCGTCGTCCGGGACGCCGTAGGTGCGCAGCAACTTCTCCACGTACGGCAGCTTGAGGCCGACCTCGGCCTTCTCCATCCGGCGCACCGTCGTCTGGTTGACGTGCAGCGCCTTCGCCGCCTCCTCGAACGTGACCCCGGCCTTCTCCCGGAGGTCACGCAGCCGCATGCCGAGGACTATCTGCCCGACCGTCGGGGCAGATCGCGCCTCACCCACATCGCACCTCCGCATATGGCTTGTTCAATGCAGTGTGCCACGCTTCCGCTGACACCAACAGACTGCGCTCGCTATTCTGCATTTCGCAGAGTGCCCCTTGCTGACTGAGTGAGGCAGCGATCATAGAGATATGGCCACCCCCCGCTTCACGGTCTTGGCCCGGCGACCCTCCCGAGCCGTCCACTCCTTGTGTTCCGCCCCGCAACACCCCTCCCCCCGCAGGCACATGGAAGGCAAACGGCCGTGATCGCTCCTGACCTGACGCCCACCCCGCTGGCGCCCGGCAGCACCGGCATACCCCCTCGGGAGGCGTTTCACCTCCCGGCCGAGCGTGCGGCGGCCTCCGACGCACGGCACCGCGTCCGCGCATGGCTGAGCCGCAAGGATGTTTCCGAAGACGCACGGGACACGGCCCAGTTGGTGATTTCGGAGCTCGTCACCAACGCCGTCGTACACACCAGCAGCACCTCCATATCCTGCGTACTCCAGGCCGTGCGCGGCCAGTTGCGGATAGAGGTGCGGGATCAGGGCGGCTGCGCCACCCACCCCGTTCCGCGCGACGCCACCATGGGTGACGAGCACGGCCGTGGTCTGCTGCTCGTGGAGACGCTGGCCGACACCTGGGGCGTGGTGCACGGCGAACGAGGAAAGGGCCGCACCGTTTGGGCGGCCCTTCCTGCACACTCCGTCTAGTCCGCCGTACGGCATAAGTCCCGTACGACATTCCATATGTGACGCTACATCAACTCATCACTCACACCGCAGGCGTCTCCCCACCTCCCTGCTTCCGGTCCGCCGGGAGGGTGGGTCAGCCACTGGACATCGCCAGGCCGAGGAGCATGGCCAGCACCAGCGGGACCGCCGCGACGACCAGAGCGGAAGTCAGCAGGCCCATGCGCAGGCCGTGCAGGACGGGGCGCGGGGGAAGCACCCAGCCGACCGCGAACAGCGACGCGGCGAAGATCATGATCACCGACAGTCCGTTGTCGGTGCCCTCCCAGAACCAGACGAACTCCAGCGACAGAAACAGCAGGCCGGTCAGCGAGACGGCCAGGGGCGCCTTCCACAGGGTCGGACGCACGGTGGGGGATGTCGTGTCCTCGGGCATGTCGCCGACTCCATCATGCGCGTGCCCACCGGGGACCTGGTGGGGTACTCACGCCCCGGGGGCGCACGTACTCATGCCAACCAGGCTGTGGAACAGGCGCGTTGATCGCATGGAGGCGGGACGCGGGGGCCAGGTGGTGCGGTGACGTCGGTACGCGGCCGGGGGGAGCCGGTGTCACCCTGGCCTGACGGGGCCCACCCCGCAGGCTGGGTGTCGGACCCACCCCGTACTCCGACCCCGAGCCGGGGGGTGCAGTTCCTAACTACCGAGCACGCGCCGTAGGTCGTAGCTGACGGGCTCTTCCAGTTGGCGGTAGTCACAGCCCTCCGGTTCCCGGTCGGGTCGCCAGCGGCGGAACTGGGTGGTGTGGCGGAAGCGGTCGCCCTCCATGTGGTCGTAGGCCACCTCGCAGACCCGTTCGGGGCGCAGCGGAATCCAGGACAGGTCCTTGCCGCTGCTCCACCGGCTCGGCGCGCCCGGCATCCTGCTGTGCGCGTGGGCGCTCTCCTCGCCCCACTGCGCCCACGGGTGCCCCGCGGCGTCTGCCATCCGCAGCGGCTCCAACTCCCGCATCAGGGCTTCGCGTTGGCGCATCGGAAAGGAGGCGCAGACGCCCACGTGTTGGAGCCGGCCGGCGTCGTCGTACAGGCCGAGAAGCAGCGAGCCGACGACGGGACCGCTCTTGTGCGGGCGCAGGCCGGCCACCACGCAGTCCGCCGTGCGCTCGTGTTTGACCTTGACCATGGTCCGCTCGCCCGGTCGATAGGGAAGATCAGGCCGTTTCGCGATGATGCCGTCGAGCCCGGCGCCCTCGAACTGCTGGAACCACTCGTGTGCGCGTGCCAGATCGGCGGTGACCGGTGCCAGGTGGACGGGGGGCGCGGCGTCCCGCAGGGCGTCGGCGAGTGCCGCGCGGCGCTCCTGTTGCGGGGCTTCGAGCAGGGTGCGGTCCCCCAACGCCAGCAGGTCGAAGGCGACCAGGCTGGCCGGGGTGGACTCGGCCAGCAGCCGCACCCGGGAGGCGGCCGGGTGGATGCGGCCGAGCAGGGCCTCGAAGTCGAGCCGGTCGCCCCGGGTGATGATGATCTCGCCGTCGATGACGCAGCGCTCGGGCAGGTTGGCGCGCAGGGCCTCGACGAGTTCGGGGAAGTAGCGGGTGAGCGGTTTGGTGGAGCGGCTGCCGAGTTCCACCTCGGCGCCGTCCCGGAAGACGACGGCACGGAAGCCGTCCCACTTGGCCTCGTAGTTCATCCCGGGCGGGATCTTCGCCGCGGGCTTGGCCAGCATCGGCCGCACCGGCGGCATCACCGGAAGGTCCATGGTGTGGATTGTGCGGCCCGCGGCCCCGGCGCGCCCGCCGAGCCGGCGTCCCCACACCTTCGCCGAGCGCTTGCCCGGCCCCGCCGACCCCCCGGGGCCGGGCCCCACCACCGAGGCCCCACAACCCAGCCCCACAGCCCGGCCCCGCAGCCCGACCCGCGACCGACACCGCGTCGACAGGCGCGCCGCCCCGTACCGACCTAGCGTGGCTGCATGGGAGAGGCCCTGGAGCTCACGGTCGGTGAGCGCACCGTACGCGTGTCACACCCGGACAAGGTGTACTTCCCCGAGCGCGGGTTCACCAAGGAGGACGTGGTGCGCTACTACCTCGCGGTCGGGGCGGGGGTGCTGCGTGCGCTGCGGGACCGGCCGACGACGCTGGAGCGGTACCCGGACGGGGTAGCCGGCGAGTCGTTCTTCCAAAAGCGCGCGCCGCGCAACCTGCCGGAGTGGATACCCACCGGCCGCATCGCCTTCCCCAGCGGCCGGTACGCGGACGAGCTGTGCCCCACCGAGGTCGCGGCCGTGGCGTGGGCGGCCAACCTGGGCACCTTCACCTTCCACCCGTGGCCGGTGCGCCGCACCGACACCGACCATCCCGACGAGCTGCGCATCGACCTCGATCCGCAGCCGGGCACGGAGTACGCGGACGCCGTGCGCACCGCCCACGAGCTGCGCGACGTCCTGGACGGGCTCGGGCTGCGCGGCTGGCCGAAGACCTCGGGCGGACGCGGGTTGCACGTCTACGTCCCGATCGCCCCGCAGTGGACGTTCGTGCAGGTCCGGCGCAGTGCCATCGCCATCGCCCGGGAGCTTGAGCGCCGTGCGCCGAGCCGGGTGACGACCTCCTGGTGGAAGGAAGAACGGGGCGCGAAGATCTTCGTGGACTACAACCAGACCGCCAGGGACCGGACGATCGCGAGCGCCTATTCGGTGCGCCCGCGCCCGCACGCGCCGGTCTCGGCCCCGCTGCGCTGGTCAGAACTTGACGACGCCCGGCCGCGCGACTTCGACCTGGCGACGATGCCCACCCGCTTCGCCGAGCTCGGCGACGTGCACGCGGACCTGGAGGACCACGCCTTCGACCTGACGGCCGCCCTGGAGCTGGCCGCCAGGGACGAGCGCGACCACGGGCTCGGCGACCTGCCGTACCCACCGGACCATCCGAAGATGCAGGGCGAGCCGAAGCGGGTCCAACCCAGCCGGGCCAAGCACTGAGCGCGGGGCGGGCCGCGGGGGGGGGGGGGCCCCCCCCCCCCCCCCCCCCCCCCCCCCCCCCCCCCCGCCCCCCCCCCCCCCCCC
>NZ_JBEHZD010000399.1:0-7562 GCF_040240285.1 Streptomyces sp. HSW2009
TTGCCAGCTCGACCGGGGCCACGCACCTCGGCCCGGCCGTACGCCGCGGGTGCGCGCCCCGCCCGCCAGGCGCCGGGGCCGGGCCGCCCGGGGGGGGGGGGGGCGCGGGGGCCCGCGGGGGGGGGGGGGCCCGGGGGGCGGGGGGGCCCGGGCGCCCGGGGCCGGGCCCGCCGGTTCCACCGGTCCCGGTGGCTTCGGTCCTCCGCCCGGCGCCGCGCCCGGTGTCGTACCCGCCGGCAGCCCCGCACAGCAGTTCCCCGGTGACGCGCGGGCCGACGCGCCACCCCGACCCGCGACGCCCCCGCAGCCCGGAACGCCCCCGCAGGACGCAGCGCCCTCGCAATCCGCAGCGCCCCCGCCGCCCGCGTCCCCGCCGTCCGGCGGTTAAGGCACGGCGGCCGGGGGCGGGGACGGGCGGCGATAGCGGTAGCGGCGCGGTGGGCGCGGCCCTGGCGGGCGGGCGCCGCGCCGGCGGCTACCGGTCTCCGCCGGCCCCGGCCCCGCCCCGGTCTAGCCCTCGGTCCCGCCCGCGGGCGTCGTACCCGGGTTCGGCAGCCCCAGCGACCGTCGGAGGAAGTCCACCTGGAGCAGCAGCAGGTTCTCCGCCACCTGCTCCTGCGGCGTCATGTGGGTCACGCCGGACAGCGGCAGCACCTCGTGCGGGCGGCCGGCCGCCAGCAGGGCCGAGGAGAGGCGCAGGGCGTGCGCCACCACCACGTTGTCGTCGGCGAGACCGTGGACGATCAGCATCGGACGGGCCGGTTCCACCGCCCCGGACAGGCCGTCGTCGGTGATCAGCGAGTTGCGCGCGTACACCTCCGGCTGTTCGTCCGGCAGGCCCAGGTACCGCTCCGAGTAGTGCGTGTCGTACAGCCGCTGGTCGGTGACCGGCGCGCCGACGACGGCCGCGTGGAAGACGTCGGGGCGGCGCAGCGCGGCGGCGCCGGCCAGGAACCCGCCGTAGGACCAGCCGCGGATGGCGACCTTGCCGAGGTCGAGCGGGAACCGGTCGGCGAGCCCGTGCAACGCGTCCACCTGGTCCTGGAGCGTCACCGAGGCGAGCTCGTGCAAGATCGCCTTCTCCCAGCCGGGTGAGCGGCCCGGGCTGCCCCGCCCGTCCGCGACGATCACCGCGAACCCCTGGTCGGCGAACCACTGCGAGGTCAGATACGCATTGTGGGCCGCGAGCACCCGCTGCCCGTGCGGCCCGCCGTACGGGTCGAGCAGCACCGGCAGCGGGCCGTCGGCGGCGGTGTAACCGGTGGGCAGCAGCACGGCGCACGGGATGTTCCGCTCGCCGGAGTGGACCAGGTGCGGCGCGGCCGTCAGGCTCGGCCGCTCGGCGTGGTTGGCGATCTCGGCCAGCCGCTCCCAGTCGGCGGGGTCGCGCTCCTCGTCCACCCGCACGACCCGCACCCGCACGCCGGGCTCGGCCAGCGCGAGCGAGGGCAGCACCAGGACGTCCCCGCCGCGCACCGCCGAGGTCACCGCGGGTCCTTCGGCCACCGCGATCGACTCGTGGCCGGCGGGCACCCGCGGCAGCGGGGCGGCACCGGCCGGCGCGCCCTGGGCGGGGCGGAACCAGGCCCGGTAGACGCCGATCTCGCCCGGCACCGCCGGCAGTTCGGCCCCCGCGCCGGGCGCCGCGGAGAACAGCACGTCCCGCTCGCCGACTGAGAGGACCGCCCTGACCTGCAAGGTGTCGGAGGTGAGCCGCTGGTCGCCGACGATCAGCACCCGGGCGCCGGCCTCGTCCGTGATCCGCACCAACTGCCCGTCCGGCGTCCACGCCGGCACCCCGGAGAAGAGTTCGAGCCAGGCTTCGTCCTCGTCCGCGTGGACCGTACGGGTCTCGCCGGTCGCCGGGTCCACCGTCAGATAGCGCTGGGTGCGCTGGTCGCGGGAGTGCACCAGGAGCAGCGGCGGCCCGTCGGCCGCCCAGTGCACCCGCGCCAGGTACGGGAAGCGTTCCCGGTCCCAGACCACCTCGGTCCTGGCGCCGTCCAACGTCAGATGGACGAGGGTGACCTCGGCGTTGGGCGTGCCGGCCGCCGGATAGGCCACCTGCTCGGGCTCCCGGTCCGGATTGGCCGGGTCGGCGATCCACCAGCGCTGTACGGGACTGTCGTCCACCCGCGCGACCAGCAGCGCATCGCTCGCCGGCGACCACCAGAAGCCACGCGAGCGGTCCATCTCCTCCGCCGCGATGAACTCCGCCAGGCCGTAACTGACACCGGGCCCGTCCGGTTCGGCCAGCGCCCGGTCGCCGTCGCCGGCGCTGTCGATCACGCGCAGCGCGCCCCCGGCCGCGTAGGCGACGTGCCGTCCGTCGGGCGACGGCCGTGGATCGACGACCGGCCCCGGCTCCCCGGTCAGCGGCAGCTCCCGGGTGGTGCCGGCGCGCAACTCGGCCACGAACAGCCGACCCGAGAGCGCGAAGGCCGCCAACTCGACGGCGCCGTCGGTCGCGTACCCGACCACCCCCGCCGCGCCCTCCCGGCTGCGCTCGCGCCGCGCCCGCTCCTCGGCCGACAACTCCTCGCCCGCGCCGCCGAGCAGCACGGCCGGGTCGGCCGCCGGATACTCGCGCCCTTCGGCCACGTCGAGCACCCACAGCAGATGGCTCAGGTCGGTGCCGTGTCGGGAGCGGAGGAAGACGACGCGGGCGCCGTCAGGGGACACACTGAAGGCGCGGGGCGCGCCGAGGCTGAAGCGCTGCGTGCGCGCGTGCTGCCGAGGGAACGAGAGCTGTCCGGTCATGGGGCCGAGCCTACGGGCCGGACCTGCGCGGTGAGCCGGGGATTTCTTCCCCGTACGGCCGGAGCCGCGGGCGGCTCGCCCGGCCGTGCTGACGCGCCGGGCCGCGCTGTCGGCGGGCTGCGGCAGCTCGGTCCGCGGGCCGAGCGGCGGGCCGGCAGGTGGTACGGCCGCTGGCCGTGGCGATGGCACATCCGAACACGTATGCGCCCCTGTCATGCTCCCATGCATCACGATGTGCGATCCGACAGAAAGTTATGATCCCTTGCGCATAGTGGGTATGCCTTGAAAGGTCTTTAAGCGGGCCTCGGCATCGCGTGAAGAAGGCGGTATCTGCGCCTACGCCGCGCGCCAGTTGGGGTCGGAGTGGCGCATGACATGGCGTGTTCATGGATGGATGTACCGGGAGCGGGTAACCCTCGCCGGTGGATGGCCGTGCATGGCCATGCACGGCAGGGCTGAGCGCGGTGTCGCGGCGTTCGATGACCCAGGATGGGGGAGGGGAACGGAATGAGTGGTGGACACGTGCCGCTGGTCCCCTTCCCGTGCTGGGGAACGCGGGTGATTGCCGGTCAGATGTCCTGGACGGTCGTCATTGACACGGAATTCTGGAGGTGAGCCGCTGTGGTCCTATCGGTATCGGCGGTATTGCTGCTGGGGATCATCGTCTTCCTGCTGGTCAAGAGGGATGGGCTCAAGGTCCTCCACGTCTTGGCCTGTGTGATGTTGGGCTTCTATCTCGCCGGCTCGGACATGGCGCCCACCATCGACAAATTCGGCAACAACGTCGCGAACGCCATCGGGGACATCAAATTCTGACCCCGCCCGGGCCCCGCATTCCGAGCGGGCGCTGAGCGGGTCCAACCGGCCGTCCCCCGGCCGCGGCTCCGTCGTGCGCGCGTAACCCTCCAGGCTCCGTACGCGCGCCCTTCCGCATGCCCTGGCACGGCCCTGGTCCGCCCGCTTCGGTACGCGCTGACGCGGGCGTTCCGGCCCGCCGGGTGGGGCGCCGGGCGGGCGTCGGACGGGCGCCGGGCGGATATCGGGGCGGCCGATGGCCCGCTCATCGGGCGTCGGTTCGTGCGGTCGGCGGGTCGGCCCTACGCGCAACGGACCGTCCGCCGAATCGGCTTCCCCGAGGGGGAGTTGGCGCATTGCGGAATTCCCTGGTGTTTCCGCCCGCGTTCCGTCTCGCTTCCGCTGCTCGCTTCCTTTCTTGTGTTGGGCTGCCGCCTTCGGGCGCGGCCTTGGGCGGTGGGCGGGAAGGAGCCGGAAGCGTCCTGATCGGTGGCCGCCGCATCGTCCGCGTATTCGCCGCCGCTCCTCCCGTGTTCTTCGCTTCGCTTTCGCCCGCTCCTCCCCTCTTGCTGGTTTCCCTCCGCCGTCTCCTTTCGCCGTGTGCACCCGGGCATGGCCATCCCCCGATGTGGCCCGGGATTCCTCGCGGCGGGTGGCCCGGGGCGCGCCGGGCCGCGCCGGGCGGGGGGCGTGGAAAGTGGTCATGCGCCGGCGCATTGGGCGGCGCGCTGCGGGCGGCGGCGGGTGCGACGGGGGTTCGTGCGCCGTTGGGGCGGGACGGCCCGTGCGGAGCGGCGCCGTCCGGGGCCGCCCGGCGGCCGTGGCGGGAGGGGGGCTCGTAGGCTGTTCCCATGACCGTCCTTCCCGCCCGCCGTCTGCTCCTGGTGCACGCGCATCCGGACGACGAGTCGATCAACAACGGTGCCACCATGGCCGCGTACGCCGCGGCGGGCGCCCACGTCACGCTGGTCACCTGCACGCTCGGTGAGGAGGGCGAGGTCATCCCGGCCGACCTGGCCCACCTCGTCGCCGACCCGGCGCCCGGCGCCGCGCAGGTCGACCCGTCACGTCAGCCGGCGTCGCCGTCGGGGATCGCGTTCTCGGCCGCCGGGGAGACCAGACCGCTCAGCGCCCTCGGCGCCCACCGGGCGGGCGAGCTGAGCGCGGCGATGAAGGCGCTCGGCATCAGCGACCACCGGCTGCTCGGCGGCCCGGGCCGGTACCGCGACTCGGGGATGATGGGCACGCCGCAGAACCGGCGCCCCGGCTCCTTCTGGCAGGCCGACACCGACGAGGCGGCGACCTGGCTGGTGGAGATCGTCCGCGAGGTCCGGCCGCAGGTGCTCGTCACGTACGACCCGCAGGGCGGCTACGGCCACCCCGACCACATCAAGGCGCACCGGGTGGCGGTCCGGGCGGCGGAGCTGGCGGCCGAGCGCGGCTTCCGACGCGACCTCGGTGACGCGCACGCCATCGCCAAGGTCTACTGGAACTGCCTGCCGCGCTCGGTCGTCGAACCCGGCCTGGCGCGGGCGGCCGAACTGGCCGACGGCTCCGCCGGCGCGCCCTTCACCGGCGTCGCCGCGCTCGCCGATCTGCCGGGCGTGGTCGAAGATGACCTGGTGACGGCGGTGATAGACGGCTCCGCCCAGGCGGCGGCCAAGACGGCGGCGATGCGCGCACACGCCACCCAGCTCACCGTGAGCGGCGACTTCTTCGCCCTCTCCAACGGTCTGGGACAGCCGCTGACCAGTACGGAGTACTACCACCTCGCCCAGGGCGACCCGGGCCGGGCCGGAGCCACCGGCGCCGCCTGGCCCGGCCGTGAGGACGACCTTTTCGCCGGAGTGGTGACATGAGCACGAACCCGGGTGCGGGCAAGGGCGCGAGCCCGGCCAGGAACGCGGCGGCCTCGAAGACTGCGGCTTCAGCGAACGCGGCCAAGGGCGCCGGAAGCAGGCAGGCCGCCCGGACGCCCGCGCGCAGCGGCGCCGGCGGTGCTGGTGCCGGCAGCGCCCGTGGCGCCGGCGGTGCCGGTGGCTCTGGTGCTTCCGGTGCCGGCGCCAGTGTCGCGCCGGGTGCCCCGTCCGGTGGCGGCGCCTGGCTGGCCAACCCGTTCAGCCCGGCCCGGATCGCGGTGTACGCGCTGCTCGTCGTGGTCGGCGCGCTGGTCGGGATCGCCGGGGCGCTGGTGCAATCGGCGTGGTTCCCCGGCGGGTTGCTGCTGGCCCTGCTCGGGCTGGTCGCGCTCTGCGTCGGCGGCCTGTACGCCACCCGGGCGCGGGCCGGGGCCTGGTCGTCCGCCGGCGGCTGGCTGGTGGTGGTGCTGTTCCTGACCGCGACCAGGCCCGAGGGCGACTTCGTGTTCGGGTCGGGAGTCGGCTCGTACCTCTTCCTGCTGGGCGGGATGTTCGCCGGTGTGATGTGCGCCACGGTCCCGAAGGTCCCGCAACCGCAGGCCCCCGCCACCCGACTTGAGAAGTGACGTCCCCTTCGGGAATGACGTCCCAATGGACCCGGGCGCGGCCCCGTGTACTCGCTTGGAGTGGGGAAACGGCAGCCGACAAGTGTCGATCGGCCGTGCCCAGTATGGTGGTGCGCGCCGCCGAGCCTGCCCTGGCCTACGGCATGGGGAACCCCAGTGCGAGATGGGGGGCGGCGGAGCTAACTGGGAGAACCTGCTTTGAGCCGTGAATCTGACAGTTCGTCCTCCGGGCCTCAGGGGCGCGGCGATGCCGCCTACCCGTCGGGTACCCCGCCGTACGGATCGCGCCAGTATCCGTCGCCGCACCCGACCCAGGAGGCCCCGTACGACAACGCCGACGCAGCGCGTCCCCGGGCGTCGTCCGTGCCCGAGGAGCCGAAGACCGAGACCACGCTGACCACCCGCATCCGGATCAACATCCCCGGCTCCCGGCCGATCCCGCCGGTCGTGGTCCGCAAGCCGGTGGGCGACGAGGAGGCCGCGGGCTCCGGTGCCGGTGCGGCCCAGCCGAACGGGGCGGGTCGCGGCGGGCAGCGTTCCAGCGGCGCGAAGGGCGGCGACCAGGACGGCTCGCGCCCGGGCGGCGCCGCCGGCGGCCGACGCAGCGCAGGCCACGGCCGAGTCGGCCACCGCGGCGCCGCCCTCGGTGTGGGCGCAGTGGCGGCAGGTGGTGGGCAACCGGGCGTTCCTGCTGTTCTCGGCCGTGATGGTCGGCTCGTACGTGCTGACCTTCCAGGTCTACCTGGTGCTGCCGCTGGCCGCTGACGGGGCGCTCGGCTCGGACGGCACCAAGGCGACCAGTGCGCTGTTCGTGGTCTCGGCCGCGGTGGCGATCGCCGGCCAGTTGCGGCTGACGGACTGGGCCAAGGGGCGCTTCCCGCACCACCGGGCCCTTACGGTCGGGCTCGGCGCGATGGGGGCGGCGTTCCTGCCGCTGGCCCTCGCCCCCGCCGGCTCCGCGGTCGCCACCCTGGCCGCGCTGGTGGTCACGGTCGCGGCCCTCGCGGCGGCCAGCGCGCTGGTCTACCCGTTCGAGATGGACACCATCGTGGCGCTGTCCCGGAACCGCCTGGTGGCCACCCACTACGGCCTGTACAACACGGTCTCCGGCATCGGCATGACCGTGGGCAACCTGGCCCTGGGTGCCCTGTGGGACGTCGCCCACCCAGGCGCCACCTGGCTGGTGTGGAGCGTGCTCGCGGCCACCGGGGTCGGCTGCGCCGCGGCCATCGCGGCCCTCGCCCGCGCCGGCCATCTGCACACCCCACGCCAACCCGCCACCGTCCAACCCTCGCCCGACTCACCCACCCACACACCCACCCCCTGATCCACACCCACCCACCTCACGCAGCTCACCCGTCTCCGCGCCGCGCGCGGCAGCGAAGGGGGGGGGGGGGGGGCCGGGGGGCGGGGGGCCGCGGGGCGGCGGGGGGTCCCCCCCGCCCCCAGGGCCGGGCCCGCAGCGGCCGGGGCGGCCTCGGGCGACGCCTCGGGGGTGGCCTCCGGGGCCTGTTCCAGAATG
>NZ_JBEHZD010000004.1:0-51390 GCF_040240285.1 Streptomyces sp. HSW2009
CCCCCGCGCCCCCCCGCCCGGCCCACCCCGCCCCCGGCCCGCCCGGGCGCCCGCCCCCCCCCCCCGTACCCCGGGGCCGTTTGCCGTGGTGGGGGGCCGGGCGTTCCTTGGGGCTGCCGCCCCGGCGGGCTGTGGCGTACGTACGGGCCGGGGCGCACGGCTCGCCTGCGGGTTGTATACAAGGCGCATACGGTGCGTACACAACGGGCATGCGGTCCGCGCGCGGCGCGCCTGGAGGTGTGCGAGTTGTATGCAAGCCGTACATGTCGCTGCGCGGGGCGCCAAGCAGGCCGCGTGCGGGTGAGTGGATGGGCCGGCGGACGGAGCAGGCGGGGCGGGGCAGCCGGGGACAGTCGGGTGGGCCGTTCTACGGGTCCTGCGGCGGCGCAGATGGACTGCGGAGAGCCTTCCGGCCCCCTTGGGCGGGTGCGGGAGTCCACCGGGCGTCAGAGGGCGCCGACGGCGCGTTCAGCGGCGCACCGCGGGGTTATGGAGCGGGCGGCCCCGGAGCGTGGGCGCTCAGCGCAGTTCCTTGGGCTTGGTGCGGTCCGCGTCGACCTTCTCGGTGCGCTCCAGTTCCGCCCAGACGATGTAGCGGTGGCGGGAGGTGTAGACGGGGGTGCAGGTCGAGAGGGTGATGTAGCGCCCGGGCCGCTTCTTGCCCGACTCCTTGGGGATCGGGTCGAGCACGTCCACGTTGAACTTGGAGGTCTCCGGAAGTTTGGCGTAGACCCGGTAGACGTACCAGACGTCACGGGTCTCGAAGACGACCGGATCGCCCTCGTCCAACTTGTCGATGTTGTGGAACTTCGCACCGTGCCCGTCGCGGTGCGCCGCGAGTGAGAAGTTGCCCCGCTTGTCCCACGGCATCGCGGACTTCACGGGCTTGGTGTAGTAGCCGGCGACCCCGTCATTGAGGGTCTTGGTCGCGGTGCCCTCCTTGACCAGTATTTCGCCCTCCTTGAGGGCCGGGGCGTGCAGGAAGCCGATGCCGTCCTTGGTGTCGAGCCGGCCGGGGCCGGTGGCCCAGTTCTCGCGCACCTTGTTGCTCTGCTTCTTCGCCTCCCGGTCGGCGATGATGTTGGTCCACCACAGCGAGTAGACGACGAACAGCGCCATCAGCACGCCCACCGTGATCAGCAGTTCGCCGAAGACGCCGACGGCGGTCGCGATCCGGCTCCGGGTACGGTTCACCCGCGGCGGCGCGGCGGCCGTGGCGCCGGGTTCGCTCCGCTCGTCATCGTCGGTCCGTACCACCGCGTCGTACCTCGTTCCCTGTGGTTTAGCCGCCTGGTGTCCGCACACCTCGGCCCGGCCCGCGCCGCACGGCGGGCCCGTGACCTGTCATTGCACCAGCGGGTCCGGTTTGCCCTGGGAGCGGGGGCGTTCTTCAACCATCTTGCCCCACACGATCATTCGATACTTACTGGTGAATTCCGGCGTGCAGGTCGTCATCGTCAGATAACGCCCCGGCCCGGCGAATCCGGAGCCGGCCGGCACCGGGCCGATGACCCCCGTGTTCGACGGCGAGGTCTGCGGGAGGATGCCGGTCATTTCGTACGTGTAGTACGCGTCCTGCGTCTCGATCACGATCGGGTCGCCCGGGCGCAGTTGGTTGATGTAGCGGAACGGCTCGCCGTGGGTGTTGCGGTGGCCGGCGACCGCGAAGTTGCCCTTCTTGTCCGCCGGCATGGCGGTCTTGAGGGAGCCGGTGCCGTAGTGGCCGACCATGCCGCGGTCCAGTACCCGGTGCTTGTCGATGCCCTCGGCCACCGGCACCACCACGTCCAACTTGGGGATGTACATGATCGCGAACCCCTTGCCCGGCTCGAAGTCGCCGGGCGCCCGGGAGTCGCCCTGGGCCCACTGCTTCTGTAATTTCTCGCGCTCCTCGTTGGCCAGTTGGTGCGCGATGATGTTGGTCCACCAGAGTTGATAGGCCACGAACAGCAGCATCAGCACCCCGATGGTGATGAACAACTCCCCCAGCCCCCGGCTGACCCGGGTCCCGACGCTGGGCCGGCGCGCCCGCTCGGCCTGTCGGGCCGCCACCCTGCTGAGCGGGGCACCTGACCGGTCGGCGGCGACGCCCGCCGCGGGCCGCGCGGACGCGGCGCGCTGACTCGGCGTGCCCCGTCGGCCGCCACGACCGGCCCCCTTGCGCGCGGCCCTACGACGCTCCGCCCGCCCACCGCGCGCGGGCGCCGCACCGGCCGCGTGCGGTGCCCTGCTGCCGTCGGCCCGGGCGGACAGGGCGTCGGCGTCGGTTGTGGGTGAGTGGGTGCTGTGGGGCTGGTGCGGGCCGCTGCTGGCGGGCGTGCGCGGGCGGTCGCCGCCGGTTGCGTACGGGCTGTCGCCGCCTGTCGTACGGGCCCCCGGGGCCTGACCGGCCGCGGGCGGAGCCTGCTGCTCGGGCGGCAGCGATAAGTCGAGGGGAACATCCCGGGCCGGGGCGTCTGGCCGAAGCGGCCGGGGCGATGGGCCTGGTCGAGTCGGCTGGCCCGGCTGGGACGAAGGGCTCGGCTGGGTGGAAGGGGCCGGCTGGGGCGTCTGCCCTCGCTGGGGCGAAGGCGCTGGCCGGGGCGTCTGGGCCGGGCCGTCCGGCGGCGTGCCCGCGCCCGTGTGCAGGCCCGATCGGCCGGCCGTCTGATCGCCCGTACGCCGGTCAGGACGCCGGTCAGGACGCCGGTCAGGACGCCGGCCGGTCCGTCCCGGTTCTCCCGGCCGCGGGAGCGGCTCCACCACCTGAGGCAGGGCCATCGTCTCCACGTCGGCCAGCGGCGGCATCGGCCCGGGGCCAGGGGCGCCGCGGCGCTCCAGGTCGGCGATGCGGAGCCCCACCGTCTCGTCGTTGGGCGGCTGGGCTGCCGGCTGCTCCCCGATGCCGGGGGTGGCGCCCGGGGTGGCGCCCGCGCGCTCGGGGCGCGGTGGGGTCACGCCCCGGCCTTGCCGACCACCGGTGCCAGGCCCGTCGCTCGGGCCACCGCGCCGGCGTCGCCGCACCGGGTCAGCCAGTTCGCCAGCATCAGGTGCCCCCACTCCGTGAGCACCGACTCGGGGTGGAACTGCACCCCTTCGACGGGCAGTTCCCGGTGCCGCAGCCCCATCACGATGCGCCCCGGCGGCGCCTCCGGGGCCTCGGTCCACGCGGTGACCTCAAGCTCGGCGGGGACCGTGTCGTTCGCGACGGAGAGCGAGTGGTAGCGGGTCGCGGTGAACGGCGAGGGCAGTTCGTTGAAGACCCCGACGCCGCGGTGGTGGACCGGCGACGTCTTGCCGTGCAGCAGTTCGGGGGCGCGCCCGACGACCCCGCCGTACGCGACGGCCATCGACTGCATGCCCAGACACACGCCGAACACCGGGATGCCCGCGTTCGCGCAGTGCCGCACCATGTCCACGCAGACACCGGCCTGCTCCGGCGTGCCGGGCCCGGGCGAGAGCAGAACCCCGTCGAAGCCGTCGTCGGCGTGGGCCGGGGCCACCTCGTCGTTGCGCAGCACCTCGCAGGTGGCGTCGAGTTGGTAGAGGTACTGAACGATGTTGAACACGAAGCTGTCGTAGTTGTCCACGACGAGAATGCGCGCGGTCATCGGTTGCCTGCCGTTCCTGCCGTATCGATGCCTGCCGTCACCGCGGTCACTCGTTGACCGTCACGTCGTTGAACGGCAGCAGTGGCTCCGCCCACGGAAAGATGTACTGAAAGAGCAGGTAGACGACGCCGAGCACGAGCAGCAGCGAGATCAGTGCCCGCACCCACGCATTGCCCGGCAGATGCCGCCAGATCCAGCCGTACATGCTGTCCCTACTTGCCGATGAGCCGATGGACGAGTCCGTTTGCGGAACCAGGGTACGGGGCCGAGCCCGGCGACCGGGGCGAGTCACACCACAGGACGACATGCCGCCCCACCGGACCACGGCCCCGCCGCCACGACCTGTATGCGACTTGTATGCGCCCCCGGTCGGGTCGTATGCATCCTGGCCCGGGTTGCATACAAGGCGAGGGCGGGTTGTATGCACAACGGAGCGTTGTATACGGGCGGGCCGTCTGTCGTATGCAACGCCCAGCGGCTTGTATGCAAGTGGGCAGTGCCTCGCATGCAAGCGGGAGGCGCGCCCGGTGGGGCTCCGGTCGCTGGCGGTTGCCAGCCGGTCGCCGGTCGTGCGCTGCCGGTCGCCGGTCGTCAGCCGAAGCGTCAGTCGACGGGTCGGGCGTGGTGCAGGTCGATCGTGCCGGAGTAGCCGGGCAGCGTGGTCGAGCCGTGCTCGTCGACCTTCCAACCGAGGCCGTACGCCTTCACGTACTCCTGGTAGTTCTGGATCGCCGGGGACTCCTTGAGCGCGTCGCGCAGCGCGTCGGTGTCGCCGACCGCGGTCACCTTGTACGGCGGGGAGTAGACGCGGCCCTGGAGGATGAGCGTGTTGCCGACGCAGCGCACGGCGCTGGTGGAGATCAGCCGCTGGTCCATCACCTTGATGCCACGGGCCCCGCCCTGCCACAGGGCGTTGACCACGGCCTGGAGGTCCTGTTGGTGGATGACCAGATCGTTGGGTTGCGGGTCGGGGACGCCGGAGACCAGCGGGGTGGCGTTGGGCGGGGCGTCGGTGAGGGTGACGGTGACCCCGCTGCCGGTCAGTTTCTGGGTGCCGGCCGAACGCTCCAGGGTGCGCAGCCGCCGTTGGTCGGCCGCGCTGCGGTCGTCGTCCCGGTGCAGCAGCGCGTCCACCTCCGAGCGCATGTCCGCGGTCTTCTCGTCCAACCCGGCGTTCTTGTCACTGCGCGCCTGGATGAGGTCGGAGAGCCGCAACATGGATTCGTCGCTGCGGATGTTGGTGCCCTTGGCGGTGTTGAAGCTGATCCAGAAGATGAGCCCGGCGAGCGCGAAGATGGCGATCGTCAGCAACCGAATCGGGCGAAAGGCGATGCGCCGAGGGGTCGGCCCGGAGGAGTCGGCTGAATTACTCAACGTACCCTTATCTCTCTCGACGCCGCGGAAGCACTACGCTAACGGACGCCCGGGAGAAAGGAAGTGCTCCCTGCTCAGTGCTCCCGGGAGCCCGTCACATTGGTTTCCGCGCGGTCACGCAGCGCATCGACAGGAGAGTTCCTCGTGCCGAAGTCACGTATCCGCAAGAAGGACGATTACACGCCGCAGTCGGCGAAGCAGCAGACCACGGCCATAAAGTTGAACAGCGGGCGTAGTTGGATCGCACCGCTGATGCTGGCGATGTTCCTCATCGGTCTGGCCTGGATCGTGCTCTTCTACGTGACCTCCGGCGACATGCCCATCGAATCGATCGACAACTGGAACATCGTCGTCGGCTTCGGCTTCATCGCTGCGGGGTTCGTCGTTTCCACTCAGTGGAAGTAGCCGCACGCGCGAGCCGGCCCTGACCCGGGCCGCGCCGCCCCGCGGCCACACCTGCCGCCGCGGCCGTCGGCCGACCGGCGCGACTTTGTGGTGCCCTCGTGCCGTGTGTGGTGCCCTCGTGACCTGCCGCCCTCGCGCCGGATCGGGGCGGTGCCGTGTCGGGGGTTACTGCGCCCGGACGGGCACGGTTCGTACGGACGCGTTGCCCGCAGTGGTCGGCATAGCGTTCGTACGGCCGTGGGCTGTGCGGCTCCCGGATGGGGTCGGGGTCGGCGGCAACAGTAGGGCGATGCGGCAGAATCCCGGTTCGGGTCCGAGCGGACGCGCCGCGGCGAGGTGTCCGGCAGGCGGCGTTGGTGCGGCATCCGGGCGGCGCCCAAGCGGCCGTGAAACGGCGTTGACCTGGCCGTACGGTCTGGCGGCAGCCGGTGGAGCGGGGCGCCGACGGTGCTGGCGGTAGCGTCTCGGCCGAGGTTCGGCAAGCTCTGACCTGAGTTATCCACAGAGCGATCCACAGTGGGGAAAACTTACGAAGATCTGTGGATAACCTCCGCCAGGTTGACGCCGGTGTTACTGGTTTCGCGCCCTGCCATCACCCACTGAAACCGCTCCTGCCTGCGGAAACGCCCTACCACATGACCGAGGGCCGATGTTCCCACAGGGCCCGCATACTGCTGTGGACAACTATTACGTTCAGGTCACTCTTCGACCCTCCCGGCCCCGCCGGACGGCCGCGCGTGCTGACCCTGTGCATGGCGCCCAGCACCGTCCACCGGGCTCCGGCCCGGGGCACCAGCGCCGGCGTCGGCTGTCCACCGCGAGGCTGTGCGTGTGTGCGGGTGGGGGCTCCGTACGAAATCGCCCGGGCAGCGCGCCCGCCGGGCCCCTCGCCCACCCGGCTCCGCGAGGGCCGGCCGGACGGACGGTCGCATGACCGGGACCATCCGGTCACCGATCCACATCTACGGCAGGCTGCCGAACCGACCCCGGCCAAGCCGGCCGAACCAGCCGCTGGCCATGCCGATCCACCAGCGCCTCGCACCGGCCGGACGGTGCCAGGTGGCGCGGCCCGTGCGTCTCAGCCCGCTCAGCCCGTCAGTTGCGCCGTACGCACCAGCACCGTGCCCAGGATCACCAGGAACATCGCCACGCACGTACCCGCCTGCACCAGATCCCGCCGCTCGCGCGGGGCGTGCACTATCCCGTACGCCACCGCGGTACCCACGATCAGTCCGCCGATGTGCGCCTGCCAGGCGATGTCGCTCCAGGCGAAGGTGAAGACCAGGTTCAGCGCGAGCAGGGCGATGACCGGGCGCATGTCGTAGTTGAGCCGGCGCATCAGCACGGCCGTGGCACCCAGCAGGCCGAAGATCGCGCCGGACGCGCCGAGGGATGCCTGGTCCGGGTCGGCGAGCAGATAGCTGAGCGCGCTGCCGCCGAGCGCGGAGAGCAGGTAGAGCGCGAGGAAGCGCACCCGACCGAGCGCCGCTTCCAGGGGCGCGCCGAGCCACCAGAGCGAAAGCATGTTGAACGCGATGTGCAACGGCTGTTCGTGCAGGAACGTTGCGGTCAGCAGGCGGTACCACTCGCCCTCGGCCACGCCCTGCATCGGCGTGAAGCCGGAGTCGGCCGGCGGCCACTGGCCGACCATCGCCCAGTCGTCGATCATCTCGTCGCCGACGGAGAGCACCATGATCCACACCAGCACGTTGATCGCCAGCAGGATCTTGGTGATCAACCGGGGATCGGCCGCGAGCTGACCGCCCGCGATCGTACGGGGCTGGCCGGCCCCGGCGGGTCGGCGCACCCCGTTGCTCGACGCGCCACCGCCACCGCTGGCGTGAGCGCCGCCCACGCACTCCGGGCACTGGAAGCCGACCGAGGCACTGACCATGCACTCGGGGCAGATCGGCCGGTCACAGCGGGTGCAACTGATGCCCGTCTCGCGCTCCGGGTGCCGGTAGCAGCAGACCGCCTGGTCTTCCATGGTCTCCCCTAACCTCTCCCCCTGGCCCGTGCGTCGGGCAGTGTACGGCCACCGCCCCACCCTCCTTGTACGGATGGGTGGGGCGGGTTGGTTCCTGGCGCGCTGGACCGGTCCGTGGCCAGTCGGCGCGGGTACCGACCTCCGCACGGCGCCCCCCCCGCGGGGCCAGGGCGGCGCGGCGGAAGTTCCGGTGGATCAGCCCTCGCGGGTCTCGATCACCACGGACTCGATGACCACGTCGTTGACCGGACGGTCGGTGCGCGGGTTGGTCGGCACGCCGATGATGGCGTCCACGACCTTCTTGCCGGCGTCGTTGGCCACCTCACCGAAGATGGTGTGCTTGCCGGTGAGCCACGTGGTGGGCGAGACCGTGATGAAGAACTGCGAGCCGTTGGTGCCCGGGCCCGCGTTGGCCATGGCCAGCAGGTACGGCTTGTTGAACGAGAGGTCGGGGTGGAACTCGTCCCCGAACTTGTACCCCGGGCCGCCGGTGCCGTTGCCCAGCGGGTCACCGCCCTGGATCATGAAGCCGCTGATCACCCGGTGGAAGATCGTACCGTCGTACAGCCTTGCCTGGGACGGCTGGCCGGTCTTGGGGTCCGTCCACTGCCGAGTGCCCTCGGCGAGCTCGACGAAGTTCTTGACCGTCTTGGGCGCGTGGTTCGGCAGCAACCGGACCTCGATGTCCCCGTGGTTGGTCTTCAGGGTGGCGTAGAGCTGCTCAGCCACGATCTACCTTCCCTAGTTTTCACTGACGGCTCCCGATCCTCGCATGGACGCGCGCAAGACGAGTAGCCGCCGCTTTCGGCGCGCGCCACGCCACCCGGTAGTACGCGCTCCGACCGGGCGGGCGATGACCCGGATGCCCGGCCACAGGTGCCTGACGATCAACGGACAGGCATGATCTGCAAATAGGCGGAAAGGCGACACTACGCGTCGAGGGGGAGCCTCTGCCCCCCGGAAGCACCACCGAGGAGGAGGAATTCCGTGACCCGCAAGGACAGCGTGCGCGGCACGATCGGCCCGGCCAAGGAGGGCGTCCGACACGCGGTGGAGGTGGTGGGCCCGCACGCCAGTCAGGCCAGGGACACCGCCGTGCACTATGCGCAGGAGGCCCGGACCAAGATCGCCCCGAAGGTGTCGTACGCGGCCCACCAGGCCCGTACGACCGCCGGTGACCAGTACCGCAGCCACCTCGCCCCCCGCATCGAACACGCGCGCGGCGCCGTCCCGCCCGCCGTGGACCAGGCCGCCCACCGGGCCGCCGAGCGCACCCGCCGGGCCGCACGGCACGCCGCGGACTACGCGTCCCCACGCGTGGAGAGCGCACTGGCCGACGCCCGCGCCGCCGCCGGCCCCGTACGGGACGAGGCCACAGCCCGTGGCGGCGCTGCACTGGCAGCGCTGCGCGGCCAGATCACCGCGGCCGACGTCGAGCATCTGCACCGCACCCAGCGCCGCCGTGCCCGGCGCGGCAAGGTCGCCAAGCGCATCGTCGTACTGGGTCTGCTGACCGGTGGTGCGTATGCGGCCTGGAAGTGGTGGGACAAGCAGGCCAACCCGGACTGGCTGGTCGAACCCCCGGCCGCAGCCGACGCCGACGACCGCCCGCCGCTGACGGCCGTGGACGGCGACGCCCAGGACGACCTCGCACCTGGCGTCAAGACGAAGCAGGCGGAGCCCAACGGCAAGAAGGACGGCAAGGCATAGCCCAAGCCTCCATCCGCCCCGCGTGCCCTGCACGCACCACGAGCCCTTGTCTGCGCCCGCGTGCCCCCGCCGCCCCGGAGCTCCCCACGGCGAGTGGCCGCCTTCTTCCGAAGGCCCTGCGCGCGCGGGGCGGCGCCGCCCGTGGTGCGGCCCCTGCCCGGCACCCGTGTCGGGGCCGCCACCGAACGGCCTCGGGGCGCGGGACTTCGAGCCGGAGGAATGTGGGCCGGAGGGGTTCGCATCGGGAAGGGCAGCGGACCGGCCAGCGCTGTCTACCGGGCAGTCGGTGGCGGGGCTTCCGAGCCGTCGGACGCCGTTTCCGGAGCCGGCAGCCGCGCTCACCTCTGTGGGGTGGCCGGCTCCACGCCGGCGGGCCAGCCACCCAGCGGAGGACCGCTGGCCGCCGCCGCGCCCTGCTGCGAACCGCACGGACAGGGTGTGCGCCGCGCAGGCAGGCGGAGCAGGGCGCGCCGGGTGTCCGTGTGGCGCGCCGGGCAGGCGGTGGCGTACGGGGCGGCGTTGCTGCCCAACCCCGTACCGCGCGCTGCCCTCCGCACGACCCCCACCAGCCGCCTGCTGCCCGGGCTGCGTGCCGTCCGTCGCACTCTTCTCATCCCTCCAACCCCGCTTGCTGGCCCATTCGTTGGGCTCTCGGTTACCGTTTTGGGTACGCACCCCGACATGGAGCACCGTCGGGCACCGTCTCACCGGGGGAGAAAGGTGCGTGCCCGATGCTGGTCGGGCTCCTGTCGGCCATAGGCGTCGCTTCGTACGGAGGGACCGTCTCCCTCTTGGCCCTCACCGCCACCTTCGCTCGAACCGAATCCCTGCGCCGTGAGGCCCGCAGCACCCTGGCCGTCATCACACCGGGCGCCGCCCCGAGTATGCCGCCGCCCCCGGCCCCCGCCCCGGCCCCGACTCCGCCCGCACCACCCGCGGCGCCCGGAGGCGACACCACCGGCTGAGGTTCACCGGCCCGGGTACCTCGGCTAGGTGAGGGGAAAGTCGAAATAGGTATCCGGGTACGGTTCGTCCTGGAGCGTGTAATGCCACCACTCGCATTCGTACGCACCGAAGCCGGAATCCTCCATGACGGAACGAAGATGCTGGCGATTCTGCGCCTCGGCTTGGGTGATCCCCGGCGCGCCGTGATGGGATATGACGTCCATGAGGTCATGGCCACCACCCATGGGCACGAGTTCACCCGTGGCGAGGTTGTAAAGGGTGAGGTCAACGGTGCTGCCCCGACTATGGCCCGACTTCGCAGCCACGTAACCCTTTTCGAACATCTCTGCCCGGTCGATGTTCGGATAGTTCCGTGACTTCGTCCGGCCGTCCTCGGGCTGCTGCGACCAGCGCAGAAAACAGTCAACCGCACGCTGGGGGCGATATCCGTCCCACAGCAGGAGCCCGAAGCCAAGGGATTCGGCCTTCGCCCGTGCGCTTTGCAGGGCGGAGCACAGGGTCTTCGTGCCGACCACACGGTTCACCAGATAGCCGTCCACCGGTTTCCCGGTGAAGTTGTCCCAGGTGGCGTACTTGGCATCCCAGCGTATGCCGTGTACGAGGTCGTCCACGTACACGAAGTCGTCCCTCATCGGCCTTCTCCCGACAAAGCCAGTGCCACTGCCCGGTCAATCACTTCGGTCATGGACCGGCCGGCGGCGGCCATCATCCTCGGGTACCGGCTGTACGAGGTGAGACCGGGCAGCGTGTTGACCTCGTTGAGTACCACTTCGCCGTCTTCCTTGAGAAACATGTCCACCCGCGAAAGGCCCTTACATCCCAGAGCGCGATAGACAGTCTTCGCGGCTTCCTCGACGAGCCGTCGCGACGCGTCCGATATGTCGGCTGGGACGATGGCCATCGAATTTTCGGAACCGGTCTCCGGCTGGTCCTCCTGGTGAATCCTGAAGAAGCCGTGCGAGAGCGCAATCCGATCCAGTTCGCCCGCGATCAGATTCGGCCCTTCACCGAGGATGGCGCATCCGATCTCGCTGCCCACGACGGCCTCTTCGACCAGAATCTTCGTGTCGTACTGCCGGGCCGATTCCACCGCATCCAGCAGTTCTTCCTTTCGGGAGACCTTGGTGACGCCGAAGGCCGATCCCGAACGCGCCGGCTTCACGAAGACCGGGTAGGTGAGCTCGTCGGGGTCGATTTCCTCACCCGCTAGGAAAATCCAGAAGTTCGGCGTTGCAATGCCCGCACTTCTGGCGACGATGTAAGAGAGAGATTTGTCCATGCACAGGACGGAACTCTGGACGTCGCAGCCCACATAGGGAATCCCGGAGAGCTCCAGCAGGCCCTGCATCGCGCCGTCTTCCCCGAGCGTGCCGTGAAGGACGGGCAGCACGACATCCAGCCGGACCGTTTCGTATCGTCCCTGTTCCTGGACGAGCAGCCCGTGCACACTGCTGTCCGGCGCCAGCACGGCCGGGCGGCAGTTGCCGCTCTCCCAGTCCCCTTCGGGTCCGTCGCAGAGCTGCCAGGCGCCGCTCTTCGTGATCCCGAGATAAAAGGGTTCGTATTTCTCGGTGTCGAGGTTCCGCGCGACCTCACGGGCCGACTTCACCGAGACGAAGTGCTCTTCGGAACGACCCCCGAAGACGATTCCGATCTTCACCTTACCCATGCTGATTCCCGCTTTCGAAATTTACGCAGTTGATGAGGGAGTTCTCCACGGTGTCGCGCAGGGCGTGATCCGTGTAGTAGGCGGTGTGGGGGCTGATCAGCACATGGGGGAACTCTTGCAGTCGCGCAAGCGACTTGTTTCCCATGGGCCGGCCCCGGAAGTCGGCGTAGAAAATGCCTTCTTCCCCTTCGAGGACGTCCAGGGCCGCGCCGCCCAACCTGCCGTCTTCCAGTGCCTGCACCAGGGCTTCGGTGTCGATCAACGCACCACGCCCGGTGTTGACGATCAGCGCGCCGTCCTTCATCTGTTCCAGGCGCTGCCGATTCAGCAGATGGTGTGTTTCGGCGTGGAGCGGCGTATGAAGCGTGACAATGTCGCTCTGTTGGAGGAGTTCGTCGAGAGGGACGTAGTGAGCCGCGGTCTTGGGGCGGTTGTCGTGGGCCAGGATGCGACAGCCGAACCCCCGCAACCTGTCCATGACCGCTATGCCGATGCGACCCACCCCGACCACGCCGACGGTCAAGTCACGCAGCTCTTTCCCTCGCACATCGCCCAGTCGGTAATCGTGCTCGTCCGTCCGCCGGATGATTGCCTTCGCCTGACGCACGGCCATCAACATCAGCATCAGCGTGTAGTCAGCCACGCTGTCCGGCGAGTAGGCGATATTGCCCACGGTGATGCCGACTTCCTTTGCGTACTCCACATCGATGTGGTTGCAGCCGATGCTCCGCGTGGAGACGTACTGCACACCGACCTGGCCCAGCGCCAATAGGGTTTCGTTGCTGATGCGGGTCTTGTGACCGACGCTGATGCAGCGGCTTTCGGCTGCCAGCTCTATCGTGGCTTCGGATACCGGTACTTCGGTGATGATCGGCGTGATGTCGAAACGAGCTGCCATCGCTCGGAACAAAGCGGCCTCATCAGGGCCGCACCCGTAGATGGTGATGCGGGCCGGTTTGCTGTGGGTCATGCCTCCATTGAAGGCAGTGCGATGTTGCCGGAGCGTATGGTGTTTTCGATACGCCGGCGATATACCGGGCCGTCTTCACTGGAGCCATGACCTTCAGCAGAGAATCCTCCGCCTTCGCCGTCCGCCGCTGCCCCGTCGGCCCGCTCCCGCGCTGCGGTTCCCGCGCCGCGCTGTCATGATCCCGCTCAGCCTCGGTGAGATTTCCGAGATCGTCGGGGGCAAGGTCGTGGGCGACGGCTCCGTGATGGTGACCGCGCCGGCCGTGCTCGACGGCCGGCAGGCCGAGCCGGGCGGCCTCTTCGTCGCCTTCGCCGGCGAGCACGTCGACGGCCACGACTTCGCGGCGCAGGCCGGTCGGTCCGGCGCGGTCGCCGTGCTCGGCTCGCGGCCAACCGTCCTGCCCACCGTCGTAGTCGCTGATGCCCGGGCCGCACTACAGGCGCTCGCCGTGCACGTCGTTGGTCATCTGCGGGACGGGCTGACCGTGGTGGCGGTGACCGGGTCACAGGGCAAGACCGGCACCAAGGACCTGTTGGCCGCGGTGTTGGCGAGCACCGGGCGGACAGTCGCGACAATCGGCACACTCAACAACGGGCTAGGGGTGCCACTCACCCTGTTGCGTGCCGGCGCCACCACCCGGTTCCTCGTCGTGGAGATGGGGGCCCGCAACGTCGGCGACATAGCCGAACTCACCGGCCTGGTCGCGCCCGACATCGCCGTCGTGACCAACGTCGGCCAGGCCCACATCGGCGAGTTCGGATCGCGCGCGGCCATCGCCAGGACCAAGGGCGAGCTGGTGCAGGGGCTGGCTCCTGGCGGCATCGCCGTGCTCAACGCGGACGACCCGCGGGTAGCCGCAATGCGTTCCCTCACCGAGGGTCCCGTGCTGACCTTCGGCCGGGCGGCCCACGCCGATGTGCGGGCGGCCGACCTGTCGCTTGACCCGCTCGGCCGGCCGTCGTTCACACTGCACACAACCGCCGGCTCGGCCCAGCTCGCCCTTCCGGTCGTGGGTGCCCACCAGGCACTGAACGCATCGGCCGCCACCGCGGCCGGGTTGGTGGCCGGCGTTCCCCTGGACCGGGCCGCTGCTGCGTTGCCGACGGCTTCGCTGTCGAAGTGGCGGCTGGAGCTGCGCGGCCTGGCCGGTGGCGCGACCTTGGTCAACGACTCCTACAACGCCAACCCCGACTCGACCCGCGCCGCCCTGGACACACTGGCGGCGATCGCTGGCGGACGCCGAATCGCCGTCCTGGGCGAGATGCTTGAGCTCGGTGACGACAGCGAAGCCGAGCACCGGGCCATCGGTGCGTACGCCGCTGCGCGGGCCGACGTGGTGGCCGCCGTCGGCGAGACCGCCCGGGCGATAGCCGAGGGTGCGGGCACACGGGCGGTGGTCCTGCCCGACAACGACGCGACCGTCGGCTGGCTTCGCGGCCACCTCACCGCCGGTGACGTCGTACTCGTCAAGGCATCCCGCGGAGCCAGCCTGGACACCGTCGCCGCAGCCCTCGGATGAGTCGCCGGGCTATGAGCCGTGGGCATCGACCGGATACCGGCCCGTTGCCATGGCCCGAGCCGTAGCCGTAGCCATGGATCGCGCCGCGCGGCCTCAACCCGGCGCCTGGTGGTGGGCCGCACCCGCGCAACTGCGGCTCACCCACTCGGCAGGCGATCTGAACCCGCCGCCGATGCCTCTTCGTCGAGCGGCAGGCCGGGGCGCCGGCTCAGGAAGCGGCCGACCGGGCACGTCGCTGCATATAGAGGTCGAAGGCCCGGTAGACCATCGGTCGCAGCGGTAGGTCCCACTCGCCCACATACCGCACCGCCTGGCCGCCCGTGCCAACCTTGAACTGGATCAGTCCCACATGCGCGTCATCGGCATCGAGGGTGGGGGTGATGCCGCGCAGGTCGTAGACATCGCAGCCGGCCGCCAGCGAGTCGCTGATCATCGCCCACTGGCAGGCGTTGGAGCCGCGCACCTCACGCTTCTCGGTGGAGGAGGCGCCGTAGGAATACCAGGCGTGGGCGCCCACCCGAACCAGGATGGTGGCGGCGACCAAGTCCCCTTGATGGTGGGCCAGATAGAGCTTGATCCGCTCGGGGTCCTCCGCGCTCAGCGCGGCGAACATGGTCTCGAAGTAGGGCAGCGGTCGCGGTGTGAAGTGGTCGCGCTCGGCGGTGTGGACGTAGAGGTCGTGGAAGGCTCGCAGGTCGTCGCCGACCGTGACTTCGACGCCCTCTTTGGTCGCCTTCTTGATGTTGCGGCGCCACTGCTGGTTCATGGCCTTGAGCACGTCGTCTTCGGTGCGGTCGGCCAGCGGTACCTCGTACCTGAACTGCGGGTGGCCGACGCCGAAGCCGTCCTGGGGACTCTGGGGCCGCCAGCCCGTGCCCCTGAGCCAACTGGTCACCCGGGCGCCCACCGGGTCGGACCACTCGCTCCGCATCCCCGTCAGGCGCCGAACTCCCGGATCGGCTATGCCCTCCTTGACCTGAGTGGCGGTCCAGGTGTCCGTGGACACCGGCGGGCCGAGCCTGATGGCGAAGGCGCCGTGGGCCTTCAGATAGGCGGCCAGCGGGTTGAGCCACGCGCCGAGCTCTCCGGTCCAGTCGATGACCGGACCATCGGGCAGATAGGCCAGCGTGAAGCGGTCGAGCCGCGGCACCGGGCGGTGCAGAACGAGCCCGGCCCCCACCAGTTGTCCTCCGGCGAACCAGCCGAGGGACTCGCTGCGCCACTCCACCTTCACACGGGCCCACGCCGGCGTTTGGAGGAAGCTGACCGACCGCTGGGCCCGCACGAACGCCAGGTGCTCGGCAGCACTGATCGGCTGGACGGTCAGCCGCGCCCCCACCCCCCTGCCGACCGCAGGGGGCAGCGGCATCGACGGCGGTGCCGACGGCAGCGGGACGGATTCGCGTGCTCGTTCGCTGTGGGACATGACTTCAGTCAATACGGCGCGGTGTTGCCGGCACGTATCTGCTTTTCGATACGTCCACGATATGTTCGGCCCTGGGGCTTACGGACTGCTCACCACACGCGGCACCGGGCGACGTAGTCGCCTCTGACGGCTCCTCTGATGCCTTCGGACCGACCTCGATCGCCAGAGCTGGCCGCGGTCCCGCTCCGCAGCACGCCCCTGCCAGCCACTCCTGCCCCTCTCGCCAGCAGCAGGCCGGCAGCGATGACAAGCTCGGTCGACTCATCAACGTCGGTAGTTACAGGGCAGAAGGCTCTGGCCACCCAAAGACCGAGGACCAGCCGAAACCCGTACCACCGGGCTACCGGGCTACCGGGCTACCGGGATCTTCGCTGGCCGGCTGAACCCGGGGTCAGGCGCCGGTCACCGTACGGATCGAGAGTGCGGGCGGCAGCCTCCGTCGCGTCCTTGAGGCCGGGCCACCGACCCCGTACGACCGCGGATCGCGGCGGCCGAAGGCCCTGAGGCACCGGGCGGGCTGAGGAGGGGAGCGCATCATGCCACAAGTCAACGCGAGGCAACGTTCCCGCCACGTATGAGGATTTCGATACGCCAACGATATGCGCCGCCTCCTAGCCTTATCACCATGCGTGTTTTAGTCGTCGAGGACGAGCCCTACATGGCCGAGGCCATCCGCGATGGTCTGCGTCTGGAAGCAATCGCTGCGGACACCGCCGGAGACGGTAACACCGCTCTGGAGCTCCTCAGCATCAACAGCTACGACATAGCGGTACTGGACCGAGACATCCCCGGCCCCTCCGGTGACGAGATCGCCAAGCGCGTCGTCGCCTCGGGCAGCGGCATGCCCATCCTGATGCTGACCGCAGCGGACCGTCTCGACGACAAGGCATCCGGGTTCGGGCTCGGTGCGGACGACTACCTCACCAAACCGTTCGAAATGCAGGAACTGGTGCTCCGGCTCAGGGCCCTGGACCGTCGGCGCGCCCATGTCAGGCCCCCCGTCCGGGAAATCGCTGGCCTGCGACTCGATCCATTCCGCCGCGAGGTGTACCGGGGCGGTCTCTACGTCGCGCTCACCCGCAAGCAGTTCGCCGTGCTCGAAGTCCTCATCGCCGCCGAAGGAGGTGTCGTCAGTGCCGAAGAACTCCTGGAACGTGCCTGGGATGAGAACGCCAACCAGTTCACCAACGCGGTGCGCATCACGGTCTCCGCGCTGCGCAAACGCCTCGGCGAACCCTGGGTCATCGCCACCGTCCCGGGCGTCGGATACCGCATCGACACCGCGCCCGACCCAGGCAACAGCGGAGAGAGAAGCCGTGTCTAGGAAGCCCGGGCTGAGCGTCCGCCTCAAACTCACCCTCAGCTATACCGGGTTCCTCATGGTCGCGGGCTTCCTCCTGCTCGCGGTGATGTGGGTCTTCGTCCTCCGTCACCTGCCCGCCTATACGAGCGTTGACGGAGGGGTGCTGATCCGCTCCTTCCTGCTGCGCGACTTCGCATCAGCCGCGGCTGCGGTCCTGGCCTTCCTACTGGTGTTCGGCCTGGTGGGGGGATGGCTCCTCGCCGGGCGCATGCTCGCCCCGCTGACCCGCATCACCCATGCCACGCGCATGGCCACGAACGGCTCGCTCGACCACCGGATCAGGCTCCCGGGCCGCGAGGACGAGTTCCGCGAACTCGCCGACGCCTTCGACGGAATGCTCACCCGGCTCGAAGCACACGTCGCCGAGCAGCGGAGATTCGCGGCCAACGCCTCGCATGAGTTGCGCACCCCGCTGGCGATCTCCAAGGCGCTGCTCGACGTGGCCCGCACCGACCCGCATCTCGACGTCACCGCGCTCGTCGAACGCCTCCACACGGTGAACACCCGGGCCATCGACCTCACCGAAGCGCTGCTCCTCCTCAGCCGCGCCGACCGTCGATCCTTCACCCGCGAACGCGTCGACCTGTCCCTCCTCACGGAGGAAGCCACCGAAACCCTGCTGCCCCTCGCCGAAAAGCACGGCGTCAGCCTGATCACCAGCGGAGACATCGCCCATACGGCCGGATCGCCGCCCCTCCTGCTGCAACTGACCACGAACCTCATACAGAACGCGATCGTCCACAACCTCCCGGAGCGCGGCTACGTACGGGTCCACACCGGTCTGCGGAGCAAGAGCGTGGTGCTCACGGTCGAAAACACCGGCGAGCAACTCAGCCCACAACTGGTGTCGACCCTCACCGAGCCCTTCCGGCGCGGCACCGAGCGCATCCACAGTGACCAGGCGGGCGTCGGTCTGGGCCTGGCCATCGTCAAGACCATCGCCCGGGCGCACGACGGAAAACTCGTCCTCACCCCGCGCCCCACGGGTGGGCTCCGTGTCTCGGTGGAGATACCCGCGATATCCCGGCACGCCGCTCGGTGACGGTACGGCCATCGGCACAGGGTCAGTACGGGGACCGCAGTCCGTACGCGAAGGGCGTCCCGGACGGCCGTCCGCTCCCGTCGCCGATCCGGGGCCAACGGTCGATGGGAGCACCCGCCCGGGCCGGGGTCCACGCGGCGCTGCACCCAGCCGCACAAAGAGCCCCCTGATCCACGTTTCCGCAGTTCAGAGGGCTTTCTCGAAGTGGAGCCTAGGAGAGTCGAACTCCTGACATCCGCCATGCAAAGACGGCGCTCTACCAACTGAGCTAAGGCCCCTTCGAGATCAGGATACCTGTTACCCGATAGCTTTCCCGACCGGGTATCGCTCGTACGTACCGGTCTCCGTAGGATGCCACGCAAGATTCGCGGCAGCGAAGGGGAGAGCGAGATGGACGCAGCACAGCAGGACGCCACCGCCCGCGCACGAGAGCTGCAACGGAGTTGGTATGGGGAACCGCTGGGCGCACTCTTCCGTCGGCTGATCGACGATCTTGGGTTGAACCAGGCTCGTCTCGCCTCCGTCCTCGGGCTCTCGGCTCCGATGTTGTCGCAGCTCATGAGCGGGCAACGGGCCAAGATCGGTAATCCGGCCGTGGTGCAGCGGGTGCAGGCCTTGCAGGAGCTCTCCAGTCAGGTCGCGGACGGGCGGGTCAGCGCGGGCGAGGCTGCTGAGCGGATGGAGGAGATCAAGAAGTCGGCCGGAGGTTCGGTGTTGAACAACACGGCGCAGACCACGACCAGCAGTGGCGCCCCCACCGTGCGGCGTGTGGTGCGGGAGATCCAGTCGCTGTTGCGATCGGTGGCGGCGGCCGGTGACATCATCGATGCGGCGGACTCGCTCACCTCGACCCACCCCGAACTGGCAGAGTTTCTCCGCGTGTACGGCGCGGGCCGCACCGCCGACGCCGTCGCGCACTACGAGTCGCACCAGGGCTGAGACCGCACCAAGGCTGAGACCGCGCCACAGCGGTCGGACGGCCGCTCACGCCGAGCCGTGCTGCGCCCCCGCCTCCGGGCCGCGCCGGTGGGCGGGACCAGACGGGCTCGGTGGGTGACGGCGGTTGGCTCGGGACGGTCGTGATCGGGTCGGCAGCGAGTCGGCAGTGAGTGGGGCCCGGGTGTGGCGGGGCAGGTGTCGGGGCGAAGTGGCGGTTCGAGAAGTCGGTTCGAGGTAGTCGAGTCGACGGGCGAGTGGACGGTCGGGGCACGATGGGTGAGATCTTCGCTGGTCGGTACGAGTTGGTCGATCCGATCGGCCGCGGCGGGGTCGGCGCGGTCTGGCGCGCCTGGGACCACCGGAGGTCGCGATACGTCGCGGCCAAGGTGCTCCAACAGAGCGATGCCCACACCCTGTTGAGATTCGTCCGCGAGCAGGCCCTGCGGATCGACCACCCGCATGTGCTGGCTCCGGCGAGTTGGGCGGCGGACGACGACAAGGTGCTGTTCACCATGGATCTGGTGGGCGGCGGTTCGCTCGCGCACCTCATCGGTGACTACGGGCCGCTGCCGGCGTCATACGTCTGCGTCCTGCTCGACCAGTTGCTCTCCGGTGTCGCAGCCGTGCACGCGGAGGGAGTGGTACACCGCGACATCAAGCCCGCGAACGTGCTGTTGGAAGCGACGGGTACGGGTCGGCCGCACGTACGTCTTTCGGATTTCGGCATCGCCATGACCAAGGGCGAACCACGGCTGACGGACACCAACTTCGTGGTGGGGACGCCCGGTTATTTCGCCCCGGAGCAAATCCTCGGTGCCGAACCTGATTTTCCCGCCGACCTGTTCACGGTGGGGCTGGTGGCGCTCTATCTCCTCAGCGGCCACAAGCCGGATGCGGAAGCGCTCATCGAACGCTTTACGGCACATGGTGTTCCGAATGCGCCCGACGGCATTCCGGAACCGCTCTGGCAGGTGATAGCCAACCTTCTCCACCCTGATCCCGAGGCCCGTTTCCGTAGCGCCAACGGAGCACGAAAGGCTCTCCTTTCCGCGGCCGAACTGCTGCCGGAGCCGGGCATCGACGACGAGGTGGTCGAGGTCTTCGACCACCTCGGCCCGCTGCCGCCGGGTTTCGGGCCGACCGGGCCGACCGCTCCCACCCCGCAGCCCCGCGCGGCCCGGCTGGCCCAGCGCACGGACCCGCTCGCGCTGGCGGAGGCGTACGACGCGTACGGGGCCTACGACCGGCCGGCACCGCCGGACGCGACCGAGACGTACGCGACCGGCCCGTACGCCACGGGGCCCTACCCGGCCGGCACCTATCCGGGCGGCGCCCGGCACGGCAGCGGCCGTCCTGGTGGTGTGGCGCCGCAGGCCTCGCAGACGCCCCGACCGGGCGACGAGCCGCCGAGCGCGACCGAGCCGGCCGGCGGGCCGGGGGCGGCCGGGACCGGCAGCACGGCGCGGGAGGACGGCCCGGCGGGCGGGGGCGCAGCGACTGGCCCGGGCGGAGAGGGAAGTGCGGGGGGCGACCCGGGGCCCGCTGCTGGCAGTGGGCCGGGTTCCCGTCCCGGAGCGCCCGTGCAGGGTGGCGCGGAGTCGGCCGCCGGGTCGCTGCCGAGGCCGGGCCGGGGCTCGGCGCCCGGGGCCGGTCATGCCCCGCCGGCGGGGCCCGTGTCCGGCGAGTGGGCGACGGCGCCCGACCACACGGGGCAACCGTCCCCGTTCCCAGCCACCCCGGTCGAGCATGTGCCGGGCCGCGCCGAGCACCCCTCGGGCGCGCACCCGCGCGACCCACAGGTGCCCAATACGCAGGCGCCCGGTACGCAGGCGCCCGGCGCGTACGAGATCGATCCGTACGCCCCGGGCTCATACACGCAAGCCCCCTATGCCAGCGGCTCCGGTGCCGATGACGCGCGGCTCACGGGGGCGGACCCGACCGGTACGCAGACGAGGACCGATTCTTGGTACGGGCTCCCGCAGGGCTCCTGGCAGGGCCCTGCCACCCCGGCCGGCGCGGCGCCCGGAACCCCGCCGGGGGGCGTACGGCAGCAGCCCGACGCACAGCCAGCGGACGTACCACCGACCGATGTGCAGCAACCGGTGGGCGCGGGCCCCTCCGGCGCGCCACCGGTTCACCCACAGCAGCCACCGGGGCCGCACCAGTCACCCGCGGGACCGCCGACCGGCACCAGCGCGAACACCAGCACCAGCACCGGCGGTCAGCCGCCCGTCACACCTACGCCACACGCCGCGCGGCCCGAGCCCGACACCGGTGGCGTTGGCGGTGTTGCCGGGGCGCCGGAGGGCGGATCGTCCGGGTCGTACGCCGGGACGGGGCCCGTGGCCGGGCTGGGGACGGGTGCGGAAGCAGGTACGGGCGGGGCTGCGTCGGCGGCCGGTGCTGGTGCTGGTGCGCAGGGGCCGGGTGTTGCTCAGGAGGCTGGGGCGGTGTCCGACGCCGGGGCGATCTCCAGTGCTGGGGCGGCGTCCGGCGTTGGCGCGGCTCCGACTCCGGCTCCGGCTCCGGCTCCGGCTCCGGCTCCGGGGACGGTCGATGGTTGGTCGCTGGCCGGGCCGGCCGCTGCGGCCGGGTACGGGCCGGCCGGGCCCGAGGTGGACACCGGATCGTTGCCGGGTCCACCGACAGCGACCGGTGTTGAGCCGGCCATGTCACAGACGGGCAGTTTCCCCCTCGCCCCGCCCCAAACCATCCTGGACCCCATCACTCCATCCCAGACTGCTGCACCCTCACCCGCACCCCACCCCACCCCTCACCACCCGACGCCCCCTCACCCCACCCCACCCCACCCTGCCACGCCACAGCCCAACACACCCCACCCAGCGCCCCCCGCCACCTGGTCACAACCCACTCCACCCCAACCCACCCTGCAAACCGACCACCCCTCGCACCCAGCCCACCAGCTCCCCTCTCAGCCCCAACCCCAACCCCAACCCCAACCACCCACACCCGCCGCCACGCCGCCGAACGCCACCCCACAGCCATGGGCACTCGACCCCACGCCCACACCCACCCCCGCCCCACTCGCCCCACCGGCACACCAGGCGCCGACACCACCCCCCACCGCGCCGCCGAGCCTCACCACCCCCTGGGCACCCGACACCCCCACTCCCACCCCACCTGCCCCAGCCGCGATACCCGCCCCGCCCGCGGTGCCGACGTCGGCCGGTGCCTCGCCGTTCGAGGCGACGCCGACGGCCAGCCCCGTCGCGCCACCGGCCGCGCCGGGCGGCGCCACACCCGTGCCCCGACCACCGGGTTCCGCGACGCCCCCGCAACCGCCGTACCAGCAGGGCGCATACGGCTACCCGCCCGGCCCGCACACCACTCCGACACCGCCCACCAGGCCGTATCCGACCGCGCAGTTGTACGGCAACCAGCACGGTGCCGCAGTGGGCCACACCCCGGGGACAGCGCTCCCGCCGTACGGACCGCACACCCCGACGCCGCCCCCCACACCCACCCCGCCCCCGGCCGCACCCCTGTCCGCGCCCCAGGCACCCCCACCCACGACCACCAACCCCCTCGCTGCCGCCCCAGCCACTCCAGCCACCAACGGCACCTCAACCACCCGCGTCGCACCCGGCATACCCGTACCGCCGCTCGCCTCCGCCGACTCCCCTGACCTCCACGCCTCACAGCCACCAACCACCCCCTCACCAGCGGAAACAGGGACAGCAGAGACGGCAGCAACGCATCCGATGGCTGGGGCAACGACAGCCGCGGAGGGGCCCGGGTCCGTGGCCGCTGGGCCCGAGGCGAGTGTGGTGGCCGGGCCGCTGCCGCCCGCTGTCGGGGGCGATGCGCCCACCGCGGTGTTCGCCACACCGACGCCCGCCAACCCCGCCCCGTTGCGCCACACCGGCCCCTCGCGCACCGTGACGCTCGCCATCCTGGTTGCCGCTGCGGTCTGCTACGCCGTCGGTATCTGGGCGTTCCTCACCGGCTGACGACAGCCCCCCCCCCCCCCTCACCAGCCGTACGCCACACCCCGTCGCCCAGCCCAACCCCGCTCAACTCCGCTCAGCGCGGAACCCGAACCTCCACCGTACGAACCGACCCTCGGCGGCACCCCGCGGCACTCACGCAACCCTGCGACGCCCCGTGTCACCCCCGTCGCCCCCGGCACCCCACGACAGCCGGCGGCAGGCCAACCCCCCGCCGCTCACGTCGTCGCACGGCGGCGAGCAGCCAGTTTCCACGTGCCGAGCCAGACCAACAGCACGGTGCCGAGCCCGAATCCGCCATAGGCGACCGGGCGCAGCCCCACGCCGTCGTCGCCGCCCGTGCCGGTCGCCTCGGGCCCGGGCACGACGTCCGACGGCCGGCCTTCGATGCCGAAGCCGCCCGGGCCCGGCCTGCCCTCGTACCGCGGCCCCGCCCCGCGCTCGCCCGCCAGCCGTACCCGTACGGTTACCGGGGCCCCGTCCTTGAAGTAGCGCTCCATGGCGGGGTTGAGCGAGACCGCGACGTAGTACCAGCCGGCGATGCTCGCCGCGCGCACCGCGGCCCGCGAGCGTTCCTTGCGGTTGCCGTACGCGATGGGGGCGGTGGTGATCCGGGACGACGTCGGATGCCCCTTGTACGGGACGAAGTGGTTCGTGGCCAGCAGCGCGTGGCCGGGGTTGTAGACGGACATGCCGAGCGCGTCGCGGAGAAAGCCTTCGCTGCCGGTCGAGCGCCCCGACGAGCCCGCGGGGGCCGGCACTTCGACGCTGGTCAGCAGTTGTTGACCCCAGCTCACTGGCACCTTGAAGAACCGTGTCTGACCTGGCGCGATGGTGTCCTGCCAGGCTCCCGGGGACAGCTCAGCGGCGTCGTTGAACCCGGTTCCGCCGTTGCGCGGGCGGGGCCGGTCGGAGCGCGGAATGGGTTCGTCCGTGCTCCAACTCCCCTTGTCCGGCGGCTCGGTCGGGCCGTCGACGACCTTCGGTTCGCGCAGGTGGCTCAGTTCGATCGCCCAGCGCTTGGACCCGGATGAGGTGCCCTTCGGCCGGGCCACCGAGACCAGGTGCCGGCCCGCCGCACCACACCGGGACGAGGCCCCGGGCCCGGGCTGCCGCAACACCGCGGTGCCGAACGGATGGGCCGCGTCCGCCGCGTCGGCCCCCGCGATCGCCGTATCGCAGCGCCCCCCGTCGAGCCGGGTCAGCGTCACGCGTATCTCGTCCTGGTAGGCGTCGAGTTCCGCGCCGCTCGGCGGGATGGCAATCGCCGATACGTAGTGGGTTGACGTGCTGTCGAGCTCGACCGCGTAGTAGCGGGTCTCACCGGCGCCGATGGTGTCGACGCGGGGCTGGCCGATGGCGAGGCGTGGGGCATCGCCGCTGGTCAGGGCGCCCTTGATCGCCGATCCCGAGGTGCGGTACGCGTCCTGGTCGGCGCGCTGCGCGGCCCCGGCCGGCCCGGGGGTCAGTCCGCTGACGAGGCCCGTCACACCCAGCGTCGCCGCCGCGACGAGACCGATGCGGTGCCTGCGGCGGCGGTCGTTCATCGGACGTCACTCCTCGCATAGCGGTGACCGGCACGCTTTTTGCTCGTGCAAGCCAAATCTTTGCTGATGTGAACACATGGGGTGAAAGAACACCGCCCGGCCGCCGCCACCCACCCGGAGCCCCCGCCCCACGACGCCCGTGACCTGCACCACTACCTGATCCCAACCGATCAGCGACCCGATCCAACCAGCGCTCCGATCCAACCGGCGCCCGATCCAACCGACGGCCACCGCGTTCCGCACGCCGACCAGCACCGGGCCGCCACCAACACCGCCATCGCCGGCTGACCAACACCGCCATCGCTGGCTGACCGATACGGCCGGTTCGCCGGTACGTACGAGCCGGGCCGCCGAAGCAGCCGGGATGCGACCGAGGTGGCCGGGCAGTCGGGACAACCGGCCGGCACGACCGTACCCGCCCGGAAGGCTCGCCCACCGCCCGAACCGTCATCTCGCCGGCCACTCCACCACCACGTCCGGGCCACGGCGCCACCCGGGCCGCACCCTCCTCACTCCGAGGGCCAGCCCACAGCCACCCAAACCGCCCAGCTCAAGCCCGCGCCCCACGCCCCGACCCCCAGCCGGCCGATGCCAACCGCACCGCCCGGTGACCGCACCATCCACAGCACGGAGCACACCGCACTCCACGGGACAGACCTCTCACGGTTAGCGATCAGCCCATGGCATTCTGCGACCAGCGATCGATAGCCGAGAGCCGACAACCAGCGGTCCGTAACCGACGGCCAGCCCGGTCCGAGCACCTGGAAAACCGGGCTGGGCCGGGCCAGGCCGGACTAGGCCAGACCAGCCCGGGCCGCTCCCGGCGCGGAGCCGGAACCCGTATTCCGGATACGACAAATACGGGGCTCCGACCGCCGCTAGCGATCGAAGCCCCGTATGAGGACTAGTGCGACTCACACACCCGAACCTGCGGGTACGGAGTCGGTCGCCTCCGTCCACAGATCCTGCTCGGCGCGATCCGCCTGGATCTGGCGGTACACGAGGAGCCCGCCGATTGCGGCCAGTGCGACCAGGAGAAGCTTCTTCACCGCGCGACCTCGTCTTTCCTTGACGTAGGAGACCTTCTGGCGCCCGACTATACACACCGACCGATACCGATCAGTGACCTAGGCCCGGGCCCAACTCAGTGGGTGGACAAAAGAATCGGCCCGAATGGAGATTCTCCATCCGGGCCGATCGCATCGGTGGGGCTAACAGGACTTGAACCTGTGGCCTCTTCCTTATCAGGGAAGCGCTCTAACCGTCTGAGCTATAGCCCCGCGCTGCACCGAAAGATTAGCGCACCGATGGCCCTGGCCCAAAATCGGTATCGAGGGCGGGGCAGGCGCCCCCTGCGGTACGCACCGCCCGCAACGGAATTCCCCGACCACCGAGAGCCCGGCCCCACCACCGAACCCGGCCCCCACCCCGCTCCACGCCCCGCCCCACGCCCCGGCCACCCAGGCCGACACCCGCTGCCACCGAGGGGCCGACACCCGATGCCACCCCGCGCCGGCCCCGGGACCACCCGGCCCACCACCACCCAGCCACCGGTCACCACCGCCCCAGCACCAAGCCCACCGCCCACACCCCACACCCCACACCCCACACCCACGCAAGCTCCCACCCCGCCACCCCCAAGCACGCCCCGTACGCCAGAACACCAACCCACCCCGTACCCGCCAAAACCCACCCATAGCCCCACACCCCGCACGCCAAAACGCCAAGCCCACCCCGTACCACCCACACCCACACCCACACACACCACCGGCCGGCGCCCCGCCCCCCTCAGGGAAGTCGCAGCGCCGGCCGGTGTCAGCCAGAAGTCAGCCGGGCAGCCGGGCAGCCGCCCGGCACCGTGTCCTACTCGTCCTCGGCCAGCGTCAGCTCAATCCCACCGACGAACCCCGCCGACAGGTTGTAGATGAACGCGCCCAGCGTCGCCAGGGCCGTCGCGAGCACCACATCGATGACCGCGATGACCGAGGTGAAGATCAGCACCCGCGGCAGCGAGAGGAACGACTCCAGGTCGAAGCCGCCACCCTCGTTGGACTCGGTGGCGTCGCTGATCGTGCCGCCGACGGTGGAGAAGACGCCCATCGCGTCCATCGTCATCCACAGCACGCAGGCCGCGATGATCGTGCAGATCCCCAGCGCGATGGAGAGCAGGAAGCTGACCTTCATCACGGACCAGGGGTCGACCTTCGCCACCCGCAGCCGCGCCTTGCGGGTGCGGGGGACGGTGCGCGCGCCGGACGGCGTGCGCGGGCGGCGTACCGCCTGCTGCGGCGGCTGCCCCGACCCGCCGCCACCGGCGGGTGCTGAGTCGCTCTCGCCCGCGGGGGGCGCGTACGCGTGCGGCGGGTGGTAGGGCTGCGACTGCTGCTGCCCCGCCGGCCGCTCGTTGGGCAGTGGGCTCGCCGAAAACGACTCGTAGCCCTGCTTGGCACCTCGGGTGTCCGTCACAGTTCCCCTCTGGGAGTCAGCCGATCCCCTGTGGGAGTCAGCAACCGGGCCACGGGCGCCGTGCGAAACGGTGGTGGGTGCTGTGGGCCGCTGGCCCAGGCACCCGCGGCGCCCGTGGCTCCAGTCACGACTTACTCCTCATCGCTCCCGGCCGGGGACGCCTCGCCCTCGGCTGATTCCGGGCCCGCCTCGTCGGCCGCCTCGGCCAGGTCGTCGACCTCTTCGGCCTCGCGACCCGCCTCGGCGTTGCGCGCGATGCCCACCACGGCATCCCGCTTGCCCAGATTGATCAGTTGAACGCCCATGGTGTCACGGCCCGTCTCCCTGACCTCGTTGACCCGCGTACGGATCACACCGCCACTGAGCGTGATCGCCAGGATCTCGTCGCTCTCCTCGACCACCAGCGCGCCGACGAGCGAACCCCGATCCTCCACGATCTTGGCCGCCTTGATGCCGAGGCCACCACGCCCCTGCACCCGGTATTCATCCACATCCGTCCGCTTGGCGTACCCGCCGTCCGTGGCGGTGAACACGAACGTACCGGCCCGGACGACATTCATCGAGAGGAGCTCGTCCCCTTCGCGGAAGCTCATGCCCTTCACGCCGGATGTCGCCCGGCCCATCGGGCGCAGCGCCTCGTCCGTCGCGGTGAACCGGATCGACTGCGCCTTCTTGCTGACCAGCAGCAGGTCGTCCGCGGCCGAGACCAGCTCGGCGCCGATCAGCTCGTCCTCGCCGCCCTCGTCGGTCTCCCGCAGGTTGATGGCGATCACGCCGCCCGAGCGCGGGGAGTCGTAGTCCTTGAGCGCGGTCTTCTTCACCAGGCCGGCCTTGGTGGCCAGCACCAGGTACGGCGCCGCCTCGTAGTCCCGGATGGCCAGGATGCGGGCGATCTGCTCGTCCGGCTGGAAGGCCAGCAGGTTGGCGACGTGCTGGCCGCGCGCCTCCCGCCCGGCGTCCGGCAGCTCGTACGCCTTGGCCCGGTAGACCCGGCCCTTGTTGGTGAAGAAGAGCAGCCAGTGGTGGGTGGTGGAGACGAAGAAGTGCGAGACGATGTCGTCCTGCTTGAGCTTGGTGCCCCGCACGCCCTTGCCGCCGCGCTTCTGCGAGCGGTAGTCCTCGGTCTTGGTCCGCTTGACGTAGCCGCCGCGGGTGATCGTGACGACGATGTCCTCCTCGGCGATCAGGTCCTCGATGGACATGTCACCGTCGAAGGGCACCAGCTTGCTGCGCCGGTCGTCGCCGAACTTCTCCACCAGCGCGGTCAGTTCCTCGCTGATGATCTGCCGCTGGCGCTCGGGCGAGGCCAGGATCGCGTTGTACTCGTCGATCTTCGCCTGGAGCTCGTCGTGCTCGGCGACGATCTTCTGCCGCTCCAGCGCGGCCAGCCGGCGGAGCTGCATCTCCAGGATCGCGTTGGCCTGGATCTCGTCGATGGTGAGCAGCCCCATCAGGCCCTCGCGCGCCACCTCGACCGTGTCGCTGCGCCGGATCAGCGCGATGACCTCGTCGATCGCGTCCAGCGCCTTGAGCAGACCGCGCAGGATGTGGGCCCGCTCCTCGGCCTTGCGCAGCCGGTAGCGGGTGCGCCGGACGATGACCTCGACCTGGTGGGCGACCCAGTGCCGGATGAACGCGTCCAGCGAGAGGGTCCGCGGCACGCCGTCGACCAGGGCCAGCATGTTGGCGCCGAAGTTGGTCTGGAGGTCGGTGTGCTTGTAGAGGTTGTTGAGGACGACCTTGGCGACCGCGTCCCGCTTGAGCACGATGACCAGCCGCTGGCCAGTGCGCGATGAGGTCTCGTCCCGTACGTCGGCGATGCCGCCGATCTTGCTGTCCTTCACCAGGTCGGCGATCTTCTGCGCCAGGTTGTCCGGGTTGACCTGGTACGGCAGCTCGGTGACGACCAGGCACTGCCGGTTCTGGATCTCCTCGACCTCGACCACCGCGCGCATGGTGATCGAGCCGCGCCCGGTGCGGTACGCCTCCTCGATGCCCTTGCGGCCCACCACCAGGGCGCCGGTCGGGAAGTCCGGGCCCTTGATGCGGTCGATGAGCGCGTCGAGCAGCTCCTCGGGGGTGGCGTCGGGGTTGGCCAGGCACCACTGGGCGCCCTCGGCGACCTCGCGCAGGTTGTGCGGCGGAATGTTGGTCGCCATGCCGACCGCGATCCCCGCCGAGCCGTTGACCAGCAGGTTCGGGAACCGCGCCGGCAGCACCGTGGGCTCTTGGTTACGGCCGTCGTAGTTGTCCTGGAAGTCGACGGTCTCCTCGTCGATGTCCCGGAGCATCTCCATGGCCAGCGGCGCCATCTTGCACTCGGTGTACCGCATGGCCGCGGCCGGGTCGTTGCCAGGCGAGCCGAAGTTGCCGTTGGAGTCCACCAGCGGCAGCCGCATCGACCACGACTGGGCCAGTCGCACCAGCGCGTCGTAGATGGAGGCGTCGCCGTGCGGGTGGTACGTACCCATGACGTCGCCGACGACGCGGGCGCACTTGTAGAAGCCCTTCTCGGGCCGGTACCCGCCGTCGTACATCGCGTACAGCACGCGCCGGTGCACGGGCTTGAGGCCGTCGCGCACATCGGGCAGCGCGCGCGAGACGATCACGCTCATCGCGTAGTCGAGGTACGAGCGCTGCATCTCGGTTTCGAGCCCGACGGGCTCGATGCGCATCCCGGTGACCTCGGCGTCCGGGGTCAGCTCGGGGTTCTCGGTGGTGGGGGAGTTCTCGTCGGCCATTGCTGGTCAAGATCCTTTCAGGCGGCGGGGAGCCCCGGCGCGCGGCCGGGGAGGGGCCGACTCAGATGTCGAGGAAGCGGACGTCCTTGGCGTTGCGCTGGATGAAGGAGCGTCGTGCTTCGACGTCCTCGCCCATCAGGACCGAGAACAGGTCATCGGCCTGGGCCGCGTCATCGAGGGTGACCTGGCCGAGGACGCGGTGGTCCACGTCCATGGTCGTCACGCGCAGTTCCTCGGCGTTCATCTCGCCGAGGCCCTTGAAGCGCTGGACGGAGTCGTCCTTGATGCGCTTGCCCGCCTCGCGCCCGGCCGCGATCAGCGCATCGCGCTCCCGGTCGGAGTACGCGTACTCGAAGTCGTCCCGACCCCACTTGATCTTGTACAGCGGCGGGCGGGAGAGGAAGACGTGCCCGGCCTCGACCAGCGGACGCATGAAGCGGAAGAGGAAGGTGAGCAGCAGGGTGTTGATGTGCTGACCGTCGACGTCGGCGTCCGCCATCAAGATGATCTTGTGGTAGCGGAGCTTTGCGATGTCGAAGTCCTCGTGCACGCCGGTGCCGAACGCCGAGATCAGCGCCTGGACCTCGGTGTTCTGGAGGATCTTGTCGATCCGCGCCTTCTCGACGTTGAGGATCTTGCCGCGGATGGGCAGGATCGCCTGGTACTGCGGGTTACGCCCGGACTTGGCCGAGCCGCCGGCGGAGTCACCCTCGACGATGAAGATCTCGCACTTGGTCGGGTCGTTCGACTGGCAGTCGGACAGCTTGCCCGGCAGCGACGCCGTCTCCAGCAGACCCTTGCGCCGGGTCAGGTCCCGCGCCTTACGCGCCGCCACCCGGGCCGTCGCCGCTTGGATCGACTTGCGGATGATGTCCGCGGCCTCGTTCGGATTGCGGTCAAGCCAGTCGTTCAGGTGCTCGTTGACGACCTTCTGCACGAAGGTCTTGGCCTCCGTGTTGCCCAGCTTCGTCTTCGTCTGACCCTCGAACTGCGGCTCACCCAGCTTCACCGAGATGATCGCCGTCAGGCCCTCGCGAATGTCCTCACCCGTGAGGTTGTCGTCCTTCTCGCGCAGCAGCTTCTTCTCCCGCGCGTACTTGTTGATCAAGTACGTGAGCGCCGCGCGGAAGCCCTCCTCGTGGGTGCCGCCCTCATGCGTGTGGATGGTGTTGGCGAAGGAGTAGACACCCTCGGTGTACTGGGTGTTCCACTGCATCGCGACCTCGACGGAGAGCAGCCGCTCCTTGTCCTCCGCCTCGATGTCGATCACCGTGGGGTGCACCAGCTCGCCCTTGCGGGAGTTGAGGTACTTCACGAAGTCGACGATGCCGCCCTCGTAGTAGTACGTCGCCGAGAGCGGCTTGCCCTCCTCGTCCACGTGCGCCGTGCGCTCGTCGGTGAGGGCGATGGTCAGTCCCTTGTTGAGGAACGCCATCTCCTGGAACCGGCGGGCCAGCGTCTCGAACGAGTACTCCGTCGTCTCGAAGACGTCCGGGTCGGCCCAGAAGGTGACCGTGGTGCCGGTCTCCTGCACCGCCTCGTTCTTGGCCAGCGGGGCGGTCGGAACGCCCAGCTTGTAATCCTGCGTCCAGCGGAAACCATCCCGCTTGACCTCGACGGCGACCCTCGTCGAGAGCGCGTTGACGACGGAGACGCCCACGCCGTGCAGACCACCGGAGACGGCGTAGCCACCGCCGCCGAACTTGCCGCCCGCGTGCAGCACGGTCAGCACGACCTCGACGGCCGGCTTCTTCTCCACCGGGTGCAGGTCGACGGGGATGCCGCGCCCGTTGTCGATGACGCGCACGCCGCCGTCGGGCAGGATCGTCACGTCGATCGTGTCCGCGTGGCCGGCCAGCGCCTCGTCAACGGCGTTGTCCACGACCTCCTGGACCAGGTGGTGCAGACCGCGCTCACCGGTGGACCCGATGTACATGCCGGGCCGCTTGCGGACCGCGTCCAGGCCCTCAAGGACCGTGATCGCACTCGCGTCGTACGAGGACGTCGCCTCGGCTCCGACGGGGTCCTGTACGGCGGCGTCCTCCGCGTTCGGGGAAGCGGTGATCTTCTCGTTGGGGTTGCCGGAATCGGCCACGAAGCGCCCTTTCTGGCACAGCAGAGCCGAACCCCTGGTACGGAGGACCGGCCTTGTCTTTCGAATGCCCCGCACACACGTGAACCACCGTGTGCGCAAGCGGCGACGGTGTACTTCAGTCTACCGGTAAGCACTGACAGAATTGGGGCTTGCGGGCGTCTGAGTCGGCGACTGCCGCCCTGAACCTCCACCTTCCTACTCCCCATATCTGGTCCGGGCCTCCAAGAGGCTCACACAGGCACTCAGCGCTTCGACCCAACAACGACCGGCAATGTGACCGTCGTCTCACCTCTCTCGCCCGCCCCAGCACCGCATCAGCGCCGTACGAGGGGGAGCGCACAGCCCCGCCCGGGACGGGGGTACGCGCCCGCCGGCGCATCGCCGCGCCACTCCCCGCGCCCACCGCGTACGCCCACCGCCGCGCCGCGCACCGCCGGCGAACGCATCACCGCAGGTCGCGGAAATATGCCAACAACACATCGGGGGCGCACACGCCCCCGACACCCCGTCACCCCTCCCACTCCGGCGCCGGGCGCCCGAACCTCCCCACCCGCCCCGCCCCACACGGCTGAATTCCGCCGTCGCTCCTCCCCCGGCACCGGCCGAGGAGCGCCCCGAAACGCCGCGGAATGCGGGGGATAGGAGGGATCGGGATGAGAAGGGGAGCGCGTGGGGCCGGGAGGGCAGGGAGATGCCGGAGGTACGGCGAGAACGCCAAGAGGGCGGACACGGAGGGGAGTTGGCTCCGGGACCGGGCCTCGCCCCCATCCGCGTACGCACATCTGCGTACGGGCATCCGCGCACGCGGTGTCCGCGCACAAACACCGCGTACGGGAGAACAGGAAGAGCACAGGGCAGCAGCTCGCGGCGGAGAACAGCGCAACAGACTCGGGGCGTACGGCAACCCGCTGCCGCATCCTCAACACCCCGCCGCGCTACAGGAGTTGGCAGCCCACGCCCATCGACACCAGTCACCCCGGCCGACCCGGCAACCGACGCCCCGTACGGCCGCCGTCCCCCATCGACCGATGCCGAAACCAACACCAGCCCGGTACGCCGGCGTACGCCACACACCGCACGCCGGCGCCGGCCATCCGCCCGTACGCCTGCCGCAGCCGCGCCGGCTCAGCCGTACGTATCGCCCGGGCCACGGCTGCCCGGTGCGCGCAACGGCCCGTACCGCCGGCTCGGGCCACCCGGTCCGAGGACCTTCAGCAGCCGGACCGTGCCCGGCCCCAGATCCGCATTGAGTCGGGCCACCAACTGCGGTGCCAGCAGCCGGAGTTGGGTGGCCCAGGCGGTCGAGTCGCAGCACACGGTCAACACCCGGGCGTCCTCGTCGTACCGCTGCGGCTCGCAGTGCTGGGCCACCTCTGGCCCCACCAGTTGCGGCCAGCGCCCCATCACGCCGCCGACCGCGGCCGGGGCCTCCCAACCGCGCTCGGTGATCAGCCTGTTGATGGCGGCGCCGAGCGGCAGCGGATCACGGCCGTCCGCCCGCGCGCCGGAGCGCAGACCGCCCCGCCGCGCCGGCTTCTTCTGCTGCACCGCGGCACCGTGCGCCCGGGCCCGTTCCTTGGCCGCGCGCAGCGCCACCCGGGCCAGGTCGACGCCGGTGGGCTCGGCCGGCGCACCGGCCGCAGCCGGCCCTGCCGCGGCGGCGGGGCGCCCGCCCTCCCGGCCGGCCTCCGCCCCGCGCACACCCTCGGCATCCCGCCCGGGACCACTCGCCGACCAGGTCATACGCGTTCCACCACACCTTCCGAGACCGCGTACCGCGCGCCCGCGAGCGCCCCCGGAACGTCATCGTCCACCGCGGCCGTCACCAGCACCTGCTCCCCCGGAGCGACCAGTTCCGCGAGCCGCTCACGGCGGCGCGCGTCGAGTTCGGCGAAGACGTCATCGAGCACCAGGACCGGTTCGTTGCCCTCGGCACGCAGCAGGTCGTAGGAGGCGAGCCGCAGCGCCAGCGCGTACGACCAGGACTCGCCGTGGCTCGCGTACCCCTTCGCGGGCAGCTCACCCAGCTTGAGCAGCAGGTCGTCGCGGTGCGGGCCGACCAGTGTCACGCCGCGCTCGATCTCCCGCTTGCGGGCCTCGCCGAGCGCCGCGAGCAGCAGCCCGGACAGCTCGGAGCGGTCCATTCCGGCGTGCAGCCCCGCCGCTCCTGCCGCCTCACCGATCGAGCTGCGGTACTCAAGACCGACCGGCCCGCCGCCCGGCGCGAGCTGCTCGTACGCCTTGTCGGCCAGCGGATGCAGCGCGGCCACCAGGTCGAGCCTGCGGGCCAGCAACTCCGAACCGGCCTGGGCCAGGTGCTGGTCCCAGATGTCCAGCGTCGACAGGTCGAGCTGCCGGCCGCCGTGCCGACGGGCCATGGCCGCCGTCTTCAACAGCGTGTTCCGCTGCTTGAGCACCCGGTCGTAGTCCGAGCGCACCCCGGCCATCCGCGGCGACCTGGCCGTGACCAGCTCGTCGAGCAGCCGCCGCCGCTCGCCGGGGTCGCCCTTGACCAGCGCCAGGTCCTCCGGAGCGAACAGCACGGTCCGTACGATGCCGATCACGTCACGCGGTCTGACCTGCGACGATCGGTTGATCCTGGCGCGGTTGGCCTTGCCCGGGTTCAGTTCGAGCTCGATGAGCTGCTGCCGGTCACCCTGCACCACGGCGGCCCGGACGATCGCCCGCTCGGCGCCCATCCGCACCAGCGGGGCGTCCGCGGAGACCCGGTGGCTGGCGAGCGTCGCGAGGTAGCCGACGGCCTCGACCAGATTGGTCTTGCCCTGCCCGTTGGGCCCCACGAAGGCGGAGACGCCCGGATCGAGCGGCACCTCGACCCGGGCGTACGAGCGGAAGTCGGCGAGTGACAGATGCGAGACGTGCATGGCTCCCGTACCGACCTCCCCCGTCGTTCCTGCGTTGGGTGCGGCCCGCCGGGGACCGCACGACCTGCGATGACTCGTGCTGTTACGCGTGCTTACGCGTGCTGTGACGCGGGTGCGGACGGGTCCGCGGTCACTTGTCCGTGCTGCTCGTCACCGCGTGGCCACCGAACTGGTTGCGCAGCGCGGCGATCATCTTCATCGACGGCGAGTCGTCCTGCCGCGAGCTGAAGCGGGCGAACAGCGAGGCGGTGATCGCGGGCAGCGGCACCGCATGGTCGATGGCCGCCTCGACGGTCCACCGGCCCTCGCCGGAGTCCTGCGCGAAACCGCGCAGCTTCTCCAGGTGCTCATCGTCGTCCAGCGCGCGAACGGCCAGGTCAAGCAGCCAGGACCGGATGACCGTGCCCTCCTGCCAGCTACGGAAGACCTCGCGGACGTCGGTGACCGAGTCCACTGCCTCCAGCAGCTCCCAGCCCTCGGCGAAGGCCTGCATCATGGCGTACTCGATGCCGTTGTGCACCATCTTGGCGAAGTGGCCGGCGCCGACCTTGCCCGCGTGCACCGAGCCGAATTCGCCCGCCGGCTTCAGCGCGTCGAAGATCGGCTGCACCTTGGCGACGTGATCCTCGGCGCCGCCGTACATCAGCGCGTAGCCGTTCTCCAGGCCCCACACGCCGCCGGAGACGCCGCAGTCCACGAAGCCGATGCCCTTCTCGGCGAGCTCCGCGGCGTGCTTCTCGTCGTCCGTCCAGCGCGAGTTGCCGCCGTCGACCACGACGTCGCCGGGCGACAGGAGCGCACCGAGCTCGTCGATCGTGGACTGGGTGGGGGCCCCGGCGGGGACCATGACCCACACCACGCGCGGCCCCTGAAGCTGGCCGACCAGTTCTTCCAAGCTCGCCACGTCGGCGAGATCCGGGTTGCGGTCGTATCCGATGACGGTGTGGCCTGCACGGCGGATGCGCTCGCGCATGTTGCCGCCCATCTTGCCAAGACCGACGAGACCGAGCTCCATCACTAATCCTTCTTGCCGGAGTGAGTGCGTTGGGTAACGCAGCCGAGCCTACGCCGGCGGCCGTGTGCACGACTGTGGGCTCCGCCGCTCATACGGGATGTCCAGAATGCTCCGGAACCACGCCCTTTGCCCGGTGGAAAAGGCGCCCACTGTGCTCACTCTGAGCCACCCTGACGCGATCCGCGCGGTGGGCCGTGGACGCTGCCACGGCCCGGCCTCTCCGCGCCTCAGCCCGACAGCCGCACCGGCATGATCAGGTACTTGTACGCCTCGTCCGCCTCCGCGTCGACCGCGGGCTTGCCGCTCAGCAGGGCGGGCTTGGTCGAGGTGGTGAAGGAGAGCTGGGCCACCGGGGAGTCGATGGCGCTGAGCCCGTCCAGCAGGAAGGTCGGGTTGAAGGCGATCGAGATGTCGTCGCCGTCGAGCTGCGCGTCGACCCGCTCCACAGCCTGTGCATCGTCGCTGGAGCCGGCCTCCAGGATCAGCACGCCCTGCTCGAAGCTCAGCCGGACCGGGGTGTTCCGCTCCGCCACCAGGGCCACGCGCTTGACGGCCTCGACAAACGGCGCGGTCTCGATCACGGCGATGGAGTTGAACTCCGTCGGGAAGAGCGTGCGGTACTTCGGCAGGTCGCCTTCGAGCAGACGGGTGGTGGTCCGCCGCCCGGCGCCCTCGAAACCGATGAGCCCCTCGCCAGCGCCCGACCCAGCCAGCGCGATGCTCACGGTGTCACCGCTGGTCAGCGACTTGGCGGTGTCCAGGAGCGTCTTGGCAGGCACCAGCGCGACCGCGGACACGTCGGCCGCCTCCGGCTTCCACAGGAACTCGCGGACCGCGAAGCGGTAGCGGTCGGTGGAGGCGAGGGTGACGTGGTCGCCCTCGATCTCGATGCGCACACCGGTGAGCACCGGCAGCGTGTCGTCACGGCCGGCGGCGATGGCCACCTGGGCGGCAGCGGCGGCGAACACCTCACCGGGCACGGTGCCGGTGGCGGTGGGCATCTGCGGCAGCGCCGGGTACTCCTCCACCGGCAGGGTGTGCAGGGTGAAGCGGGATGACCCACAGACGACCGTCGCCCGTACACCGTCTGTGGAAATCTCCACCGGGCGGTTGGGCAGCGCCCGGCAGATGTCGGCGAGCAGCCGGCCGGAGACCAGGACGGTGCCGTTCTCCTCCACGTCCGCCTCGACGGAGACACGGGCGGAGACCTCGTAGTCGAAGCCGGAGAGGCTCAGCGCGCCCTCCTCCGCCTTCAGCAGCAGGCCCGCGAGGACGGGGACGGGCGGACGGGCCGGGAGGCTGCGGGCTGCCCAAGCCACTGCCTCCGCGAGTACATCGCGCTCCACCCGGATCTTCACCGGAACCGCCTCCTGCTGTTGCTGACTCGCCCTGCTGGCCTTCGTCGTCGGCTGATTGCCGGAGACCAGTCTGACGTACGCCACCGACAGCGAGTGCGCCTCGGGGTCAAGTCCGTACGAGGGCGTTCGAGCGACCCGCAGCCAAGTTGTGCACAGCCCCCACTTCGAAACGAACTTCTCGCTCTAACTGTGTAGTCGTAGTAGTAGGGCCTGTGGAAACCGTGGATAACTTCCTTTGCGCAGGTCACAGCGCGTTTTTTATCCACTGACCCTGTGGGCGACGCCGGTGGATAACTAGGGGTAGCTGTGGACCACCGAAAGTTCTGCACACCCGATACACAGGGAAGGGCTAGTTCTCCCCAGCCGCGTCCCCAGTTTTACCCAGGTTCTGCACAGCCCAACCCGGGGGGTTGATGTGATGCCTTTCACTCGTGACGGTGAGGGCGGGTGTCATGTTGCCGAACAGTGGACAACGGTGTGGAGAAGACGCCAAAAGCTGTGCACAAGCGCCGCTGAGCTGTGGGTAGCCGGTGGACAACCGTGGGGAAGGGGCTGTGGATAAAAAATCATCCACAGCCTGTGGATATCGGTTGGCCACAAATCCACACCCCTCTGACCTCGGAAGATCCTCCCGCACCCGGGGTGCCTGTGGACACAGTTGGGATAGTCCAGGTGTCCCCAACCTGTGGACGCAAAATAGTGGCCACATCTGTGGAGAACACCCGTGTCCCCCCTCGAAATCGAACAAGCTGACCGCCGAAGTGCCCTCGCCGTAGCCACCCCGTAGCCGTCCCACGACGCGTTACGGACCGATCGGTGAACGCAGAAAGGCGCCCCAGGATCGCTCCAGGGGCGCCCGGCGAAGGCGGCAACGGCCGTACACACCTGTGCACAAGGGTGGGGAAAGTGACGGCCAGTCCGGCGCCCACCACCCCGGCAGCACGGCCCCCCGACCCGCCGCCCGCACCACCCGCCGGCCCAACGGGCTCCGGCACACCGGCGGTTGCCGGGCCCGACGGAGCACGGCTGCGTACGGCCGCGCGTGCTCGCGCGCGTACGGCCGACACATAAGCAGCCACTGACGCGCACTCAGCCGCAGCCGCGGACGGCTACGGGAGGGGTACGGGACAGCTATCCGGGCGCGGTCGCGGGTGGGGCCGTCGGCGCGGGAACGATGAGCGCCACACGGTGCGCGCGGGTGCGCGTCCGTCCGTACGGCCTCGTATGGGACGGCAGCTCGTACGGGACGGGCAAGACGAGCCGTGCGAGGGCGCGTACGGGTGCGTACGGAGGGCCGTCACGCGCGCGTGACGGCCACAACGGACAGGAACCAGGGCAGCAGATCGCCGGACGACGGCGCCGCGGGCCGCTCGCGGGCGGAGCGGCGTCAGCCGTTCTTGATGCGGTTGGTGAGCTCGGTCACCTGGTTGTAGATGGAGCGCCGCTCGGCCATCAGCGCGCGGATCTTGCGGTCGGCGTGCATCACCGTCGTGTGGTCACGGCCGCCGAACTGGGCGCCGATCTTCGGCAGCGACAGGTCCGTCAGCTCGCGACAGAGGTACATCGCGATCTGCCGCGCCGTCACCAGCACCCGGCTGCGCGATGCGCCGCACAGGTCGTCGACGGTGTGCCCGAAGTAGTCGGCGGTCGCCGCCATGATCGCGGTCGCTGTGATCTCCGGCGCCGCGTCCTCGCCGCCGGGGATCAGGTCCTTCAGCACGATCTCGGTCAGCCCCAGGTCCACCGGCTGCCGATTGAGGCTGGCGAACGCGGTGACCCGGATCAGCGCACCCTCCAGCTCCCTGATGTTGCGCGAGATGCGGGAGGCGATGAACTCCAGCACCTCGGGCGGCGCGTTGAGCTGCTCCTGCACCGCCTTCTTGCGCAGGATCGCGATCCGCGTCTCCAACTCGGGCGGCTGCACATCGGTGATCAGCCCCCACTCGAAGCGGTTGCGCAGCCGGTCCTCAAGGGTCACCAACTGCTTGGGCGGCCGGTCCGAGGAGAGCACGATCTGCTTGTTGGCGTTGTGCAGGGTGTTGAAGGTGTGGAAGAACTCCTCCTGCGTCGACTCCTTGCTCGCCAGGAACTGGATGTCGTCCACGAGCAGGATGTCCATGTCGCGGTACCGCTTGCGGAAGGCATCGGCCTTGCCGTCGCGGATGGAGTTGATGAACTCGTTGGTGAACTCCTCCGAGCTCACGTACCGCACCCGGGTCCCCGGGTAGAGGCTGCGCGCGTAGTGCCCAATGGCGTGCAGCAGGTGCGTCTTGCCGAGCCCGGACTCGCCGTAGATGAACAGCGGGTTGTACGCCTTGGCCGGCGCCTCGGCCACCGCCACCGCGGCGGCGTGCGCGAAGCGGTTGGAGGCACCGATGACGAAGGTGTCGAAGAGGTACTTCGGATTCAGTCGCGCGGTCGGCTCGCCAGGGCCCGACGCCGGCGCGGGCTGCGCAGCGAGCGGCCCCGGCGCACCGGTGGGCGCGGCCGGACCGCCACCTGCCCCCGGCCCCGGCCCGCCGGGACCCGGTCTGGGCAGTACGGACGAGGGGTCGGCGGGGTCGCGGCGCGGGCCGTCGTAGGGGCCGCCGCCGTGGGCCGGTGGCGCGTGCTGAGGGTGCTGACCGCGCTGTGCGTACGGGTCGGCGTCCGGGAAGCCGCCGAGCCGGGGCTGCTGCCAGTTGTAGTCGCCGCGTCCGTCGGGTCCGGCGCCGCCGCCGGACCGCGGCCAGGCCCCCGGCTCGGGGCGCTGCTGGGCGTAGTCGGGGTAGGCGGGACGGGCGCTGGGCAGTTCGTCACCCGGGCGGCCGTAACCCTCCCGCCCGTCGTACGACTCCCGGCTGTCGCGTCCGTCGTAGCCGCCGGGGGCCTCGCGCGCCTCGTACGTCTCGCGGCCGTCGTAGGCGTCCCGCTGGTCGTACGCGTCCCGCCCGTCGTAGGGCTCGTAGCCGTCCCGTGCGCTTTCGTACCCCTCGCGCGCGTCCCGCGCGGAACGCGCCTCCCTGGCGTCCCGGCCGTCGTAGGCGTCCCGCCCGTCATAGTTCTCGCGCGGCGCGTCCCCGTACCGGGACTGCTGGCCGGCGTGCGCCGACGGGTGCGGCGGTGGCGTGTGCTGCTGCGGGGGGCCCTGAGGCTGGGGTGCGACGGGTTCGTTCTTCGAGTCGTCGACGGTGATGGCGATCCGGATCGGGCGCCCGCACTCGCGGCTGAGCGCATCGCTGATCAGCGGCGCGAGCCGGCCCTCAAGCACACCCTTGGCGAACTCGTTGGGCACCGCCAGCAGCGCCGTGTCGGCGACCAGCGCCAGCGGCTGGCAGCGGTTGATCCAGTGCTCGTCCTTCGCCTCGACGCCCTGTCCTCTGCCCTCGCCCCGTAGCTGCTCCAATACGCGTGGCCACACTGCGGCAAGATCAGCAGGTACGTCAGCCACAGGGCACGCTCACTCACTCACTCGGAGGGGGACGCCGACAGGTCCCACGAATGCGTGGTTCTTGGGACGGGCGGGAAGGATTCGAAGTTCCGCCACGGTAGTCAGGCCGACGCGGGTGGTTCAAGTCGTTGTCCACAGGGTGTGTACAAATGTGCCATGCGCCGTCGCCCCGTGTTCTGGCGACCCGGTATACGGTGGCCGCGGAGTGGTACGCCCGCTCTGGTTTGACCGAATGGCGTAGCCGCGCGTACCGTGACCAGGTCGAGTTGTCGATGGCTGCTGCCGCCTGCCTCCGATGGGCATACATCCACGAACCGTGGTGAAGAAGCGGTGCACTCGGGCGTATGCGAGCTTCTCGTGGGCGCACGGTGACAGCCAGGCGATGTCCCGCCACCACACGAATCATTTCTGGAGCCCCCGAGTGAGCAAGCGCACCTTCCAGCCGAACAACCGCCGCCGCGCGAAGACCCACGGCTTCCGGCTGCGTATGCGCACCCGTGCCGGCCGCGCGATTCTCGCGTCCCGCCGTGGCAAGGGTCGCGCCCGCCTGTCCGCCTGACCGCACAGGTCATGACGTGCTGCCTTCCGAGCATCGGCTGAGGCGGCGCGAGGACTTTGCGACCGCGGTACGCCGAGGACGCAGGGCCGGGCGCCCGCTCCTCGTCGTGCACCTTCGAAGCCGCACCTCGGACCCGCACCCACCTGGGGAAATCGTTCCCCCGGTGCGTGCGGGTTTCGTCGTCAGCAAAGCGATCGGCAACGCCGTCACCCGCAACCTGGTACAGCGCCGTCTGCGCCACCTGGTGCGCGATCGGCTCGACCGCTTCCCCCCCGGTAGCCTGGTAGTCGTACGGGCGCTGCCCGGCGCTGGCGAGGCGGGTCACGATCAATTGGCCCACGACCTCGACACCGCGATACGGCGGCTGCTGGGCGGGGCCTCCTCTGAGACCCCCTCGGCGAAGCCCGGGGGAGAGACCAAGGGGAGGGTGCCGCGATGAAGTACCCGCTGCTGTGGTTGATCAAGCTCTACCAGTGGACCATCAGCCCGATGTTGGGGCCGGTCTGCAAGTACTACCCGTCGTGTTCGCACTACGGGTACACGGCCATCAACGTGCACGGCGCGGTGAAAGGCACGGCGCTGACGGCCTGGCGCATCCTGCGCTGCAACCCGTGGTCGCACGGAGGCGTCGACCACGTACCCGCCCGGAAGCGCCCGGTGTGGCACCAGTGGCTACGCGACCGCCTCGGCGGACGAACCAGGGCCAAGGCCGCCGCCCAGCCCGAGACTCAGCCCAACGCCCAAGGAGCCTGATTCGTGGACACGATCCTCGGTCCTCTCTATGAAGTCGTTTCCTGGATCATCGTCCAGTTCCACTCGCTGTACAGCCTCGTCTTCGACAAGAACAGCGGCTGGGCTTGGGGTCTGTCGATCGTCTCGCTGGTGGTGCTCATCCGCATCTGCCTGATTCCGCTCTTCGTGAAGCAGATCAAGGCGACGCGGAACATGCAGGCGCTCCAGCCCCGGATGAAGGCGATCCAGGAGCGCTACAAGAGCGACAAGCAGCGCCAGTCCGAAGAGATGATGAAGCTCTACAAGGAGACGGGCACCAACCCGCTCTCCAGCTGTCTGCCCATCCTGGCGCAGTCGCCGTTCTTCATCGCGCTCTACCAGGTGCTCAACAAGATCGCGAACAACCACCCGGTCGGTTCGATCGACCAGGGCCTGGTGAACAGCGCCCGTGAGGCGCACATCTTCGGCGCTCCGCTGTCCGTGAAGTTCATGAGCAGCGCCTCCAAGGTCGAGGGGCTCGGCGCCTCGCTCACCGACGTCCGCGTCGTCACGATCACCATGATCATCCTGATGTCGGCGTCGCAGTTCTTCACTCAGCGTCAGCTCATGACGAAGAACGTCGACCTCACGGTCAAGACGCCGTTCATGCAGCAGCAGAAGATGCTGATGTACATCTTCCCGATCATGTTCGCCGTCTTCGGCATCAACTTCCCCGTCGGTGTCCTCGTCTACTGGCTGACCACCAACGTGTGGACCATGGGGCAGCAGATGTTCATCATCCGCCGCAACCCCACTCCGGGCAGCCTGGCCTACGCCAAGCGCCAGGAACGGCTGCGGGCCCAGGGCAAGCTGAAGGAAGACCCGGAGGTCGTCGAGGCGCGGCAGGCGGTCGAGACGGCCCGGGCCAACCGCACGCAGCCCAAGCGCCAGTCCAAGTCGCAGCGCCAGTCCGGGGCGGCCCAGGGCGGCACCAAGGCAGCGGGCACGGAGCAGGACGGCACGAAGGACGAGCCGCAGGACGCCAAGCCCGGCCAGGCATCGGGCGCCCGGGGCGCGGGCCGGGCCAAGGCCACGGCGCAGGCCGGCGGTGCGAAGGGCTCCCCCGCGCAGTCCGGCAAGCCCTCGCTGGAGAAGGGGAAGAAGGGGGCGCAGTCCGGCAAGTCCAGCGGCAGTTCCGCCTCCGGTTCCTCCCGTAACGCCAAGTCCGGGCAGCGCAAGGGCCAGCGCGGCCCCAAGCACCCGTCCAAGAAGTAACGAAGGAGTCCATCCGTGACCGAAGGCACCACCCCGGCCGAGGGTGTCGACACCCTGACCCGCCTGGAGCAGGAAGGCGAGATCGCGGCCGACTACCTTGAGGGACTGCTGGACATCGCGGACCTCGATGGCGACATCGACATGGATGTCGAGGCGGACCGCGCCGCGGTGTCGATCATCAGCGACTCGACCAGCCGCGATCTACAGAAGCTGGTCGGCCGCGACGGCGAGGTGCTGGAGGCGCTACAGGAGCTCACCCGGCTCGCGGTGCACCGCGAGACCGGCGACCGCAGCCGGCTGATGCTGGACATCGCGGGCTTCCGGGCGCGCAAGCGGACCGAGCTCTCGGAGCTGGGCACCCAGGCCGCCGAGGAGGCCAAGGACAGCGGTCAGCCGGTGAAGCTGAACCCGATGACGCCCTTCGAGCGCAAGGTCGTGCACGACGCGGTGGCGGCGGCCGGCCTGCGGAGCGAGTCTGAGGGTGAGGAGCCCGAGCGCCGGGTGGTCGTCCTTCCCGCGTGATCTGTTCCACCCCCTCCGGGCCCGACGCCTGAGAGGGAGACCGTAAGTCCGGCCCCGTCTGTCCACAGGCGGGGCCGGAGTTTGTCAGCTAGGGCAACGGCATATCGAGAGGAAGGACGGTCCCTCGTGGCGGAGGCAACGGAGGAACTTCCCCCAGCGCCGGAGGCGGCGCGAGAGGTGTTCGGTGACCGCTTTCCGGAGGTCGTGCGGTACGCCGAGCTGTTGGCCGACGTCGGGGTGACCCGTGGGCTGATCGGACCGCGCGAGGTGCCGCGGCTGTGGGAGCGGCACCTGCTGAACTGCGCCGTGCTCTCCGAGGCGGTCCCCGAAGGCGTCACGGTCTGCGATGTGGGCTCGGGGGCCGGGCTGCCGGGCATCCCGCTCGCCCTGGCCCGCCCGGACCTGCGGATCACCCTGCTGGAGCCGCTGCTGCGCCGGACCAACTTCCTCCAGGAGATGGTGGAGCTGCTGGGCCTGGACCACGTCACGGTGGTGCGGGGTCGGGCGGAAGAGGTGCTGGGCAAGCTCCAGCCGGTGCATGTGGTGACTGCACGTGCGGTGGCGCCGCTGGACCGACTGGCGGGGTGGGGCGTGCCGCTGCTCCGCCCGTACGGCGAGATGCTGGCGCTCAAGGGCGATACGGCGGCCGAGGAGCTCAAGAGCGCCCGGGCGGCTCTCAGCAAGCTGGGCGTGGTGGAGACCTCGGTGCTTCAGGTGGGTGCGGGCATCGTCGATCCGCCGTCCACGGTGGTGCGGGTCGAGGTGGGCGAGAGCCCCGGCGGAGTGCGGTTCGCCGCGAAGCGGGCCAAGGCCGCCCGCAAGGGGCCGCGCCGCCGCCGCTGAGTCGGGTACGGACCCCGGCGGGCCGGGTGCCACGGCTGCGTGTGACATAGGGGAGCGGCGGTTCGCGGCCCCGGTGGAGAGTCGTGCCGGGTAGCTCGTACGGAGCACACCGTGCAGAGCGGGCAGTGCTCCATACAAGCTGCCAAAACTATGCATATCGGAGTGTCGGGGCGGTGCGCGGGGCGACCCCGTGCATCGTGTTTCACGTGAAACGTCGCTCTCTGCTGCATGGAATCATCAGCCGCGGTCGTGCGGCTGCCACACCGCGCGACCTCCGGGCCCGACTGGGGGCTGATTTATCCACAGGAGGACGGGCCTCGCTGGTTCACAACCCCGAAAGCATGACAGGCTCTATCCATCGCGAGCCTGATGTCGAGGAGAGTGAATCCTTGCGGTCCGACGCCAACATCGCGGGGCCGATGACCGAACCGGTCCCCGGCCCCCGTACCGCTGAGCCCTCCCCGGGCGTACACCCGGGGCACCCAGCCTCGGGGGAGGATGTTTCACGTGAAACGCCGCCTCCGATGGACGGCTCCCCTGGATACGAGGGGGAAGCCCCGGCGCCCATCGGCCGAGCGGCGCAGCTTGCCGTAGCGGCCCTGGGGCGCTCGGGCGAGGGCCTCCCCCGCCCCCAACAGACCCGGGTCATGGTGGTGGCCAACCAGAAGGGCGGCGTGGGCAAGACCACGACGACCGTCAATCTGGCGGCTTCGCTGGCCCTGCACGGCGCCCGGGTACTGGTGATCGACCTGGACCCGCAGGGGAACGCCTCCACCGCCCTGGGCATCGACCACCACGCCGAGGTGCCGTCCATCTACGACGTCCTGGTCGACAGCAAGCCGCTGTCCGACGTCGTGCAGCCGGTGCCCGACGTGGAGGGGCTGTTCTGTGCGCCGGCCACCATCGACCTGGCTGGTGCGGAGATTGAGCTGGTCTCCCTGGTGGCCCGGGAGAGCCGACTTGAGCGCGCCATTCAGGCGTACGACCAGCCGCTGGACTACATCCTCATCGACTGCCCGCCTTCGCTCGGCCTGCTGACGGTCAATGCGCTGGTCGCCGGAGCAGAGGTGCTCATCCCGATCCAGTGCGAGTACTACGCGCTGGAGGGGCTGGGCCAGTTGCTGCGGAACGTCGAGCTGGTGCGCGGCCATCTGAACCCCAAGCTCCACGTCTCGACCATCCTGCTGACCATGTACGACGGCCGTACCCGGCTGGCTTCGCAGGTGGCGGACGAGGTGCGCAGCCATTTCGGCAGCGAGGTGCTGCGTACGAGCATCCCCCGCTCCGTACGGATCTCCGAGGCCCCGAGCTACGGGCAGACGGTACTCACCTACGACCCGGGGTCCAGTGGGTCGCTCTCCTACCTTGAGGCGGCCCGCGAGATCGCGTTGCGCGGGGCCGGCGTCTACTACGACGGGCACCATGCGCACGCGACGTCCAACGGGAATCCACAGCTTGAGCAGCACGATATGTCGAAGGGGATGCAGTGACTGAGCGACGGAGGGGGCTGGGCCGCGGACTTGGCGCGCTGATTCCCGCTGCCCCGAAGGGCACCGACGGCGCTTCGCCGACGGTGGGCGCCGGTGCGGCCTCGCCGACGGCGGTTCCCGTGCTCTCGCCCGAGCGGGGCGTTGCGGCGGCCAAGGTCACGACCTTGCCTCCCGGTGGTCCGGCGCGCGATGAGACGGTTCCTCCAGCGAGCGTTTCACGTGAAACAGAGGGCGCGTTCCCCGAGGACGTCGTGTCGGCCGCGTCGATCGATGGCGGCCTGGGAGCCCACTTCGCCGAACTGCCGCTGGACTTCATCACCCCCAACCCCCGCCAGCCGCGCGGTGTCTTCGATGAGGACGCCCTCGCCGAGTTGGTGACCTCCATCCAGGAGGTCGGGCTCCTCCAGCCGATCGTCGTCCGTCAGTTGGGCCCCGAGCGCTATGAGCTCATCATGGGCGAGCGGCGTTGGCGGGCCTGTCGCGAGGCGGGCCTGGAGCAGATTCCCGCGATCGTTCGGGCCACCGACGACGAGAAGATGCTGTTGGACGCGCTGCTGGAGAACCTGCACCGCGCCCAGCTCAATCCGTTGGAAGAGGCCGCGGCGTACGACCAGTTGCTGAAGGACTTCAACTGCACGCACGACGAGTTGGCCGACCGCATCGGGCGCTCCCGCCCGCAGGTCTCCAACACGCTGCGGCTGCTGCGGCTGTCGCCGTCCGTGCAGCGCCGGGTGGCGGCCGGGGTGCTCTCGGCCGGGCATGCCCGGGCGCTGCTCGCGGTCGACGACTCGGAGGAGCAGGACCGGCTCGCCCACCGCATCGTCGCGGAGGGGCTCTCGGTCCGGGCGGTGGAGGAGATCGTGACTCTGATGGGGTCGCGGCCGAACAGCACACAGAAGGCGACGGGCCCGCGGGCCGGCGGCCGGGTCTCGCCGGCGCTCACGGACCTGGCCTCCCGGCTCTCCGACCGCTTCGAAACGCGGGTGAAGGTCGACCTGGGCCAGAAGAAGGGAAAGATCGTCGTCGAGTTCGCCTCGATGGACGACCTGGACCGAATCCTGGGCACCTTGGCGCCGGGCGAGGGCCGGGTGTTGCAGAACCGGCTCACCGCGGAAGAGCCGGCCGAGCAGCCGGCCGAGGACGACACGGCCGCCGAATAGGCCGTCCTGACGAGCGGGCCGTGCTCCGGTGGCGGGGTGCGGCCCGCTCGCCGTGTGGGAGCCGGTACCGGGGGATTCTGCTCGTGGATACGATGCGTACGAGTGGCACGTCCGCGCGGAGGGCGGCTCCCGGCAAGGTGAGCCGCGCCGGTTGGGGCGACGGCCGACCCCCGGGCGCGGGTCGCTGGAGACCTCGTGGACGGCCTTGCGGAACGCAGCGCACTGTCGGCCGCTCGACGGCGGCCGGTGAGGGAAGCGAGGAACTGGCTAGATGGGGCGTCGGCTCGTACCACTCACCCTGGACAACCTCACCGACCTCCCCAAGCGCTGCCGCGCCTGTGTCTTCTGGGAACTCGACCCCGTCAGCGGTGAAGCAGCGGTGCGCGCCGGGCGGCCCGAGGTCGAGAAGGAAGCGTGGATCTCGGCGGTGCTCCTGGAATGGGGCTCCTGCGGCCGGATCGCCTATGTGGACGAGGTGCCGGTGGGCTTCGTGCTCTATGCGCCGCCGGCGTACGTGCCGCGGTCGCTGGCCTTCCCCACCAGCCCGGTGGGGGCCGACGCCGTGCAGTTGATGACGGCCTGGCTGATGCCCGGCTACCGGGGGCAGGGGCTCGGCCGGGTGATGGTGCAGGCCGTGGCCAAGGACTTGATGCGGCGCGGGGTGAAGGCCATCGAGGCGTTCGCGGACGCGCGGTGGGAAGAGCCGGCGTGTGTGCTGCCGGCCGACCATCTGCTGGCGGTCGGCTTCAAGACCGTACGGGCCCATCCTCGCTTTCCCCGGCTACGGCTGGAGCTGCGGGCCACGATCTCCTGGAAGGAAGACGTGGAACTCGCCCTGGACCGGCTGCTGGGTGCCGTGCAGAAGGAACCGGTGCTCCGCCCGCTGTAGGGGCGCGACAAGGACGGCGAAGACGTGTGGGCCCGCACCCCCGAGGGGGAGCGGGCCCACACGTCGTAGGTCCGGGACGTCCTCAGCCGAGGAAGTCGGACAGCTCGCGCTCAAGGGCGGCCTTCGGCTTCGCACCCACGATGGTCTGCACGACCTCGCCGGCCTTGTAGACGTTCATGGTGGGGATGGACATGACGCCGTACTTGGCGGCCACGGCCGGGTTCTCGTCGATGTTGACCTTGACGATCTCGATCTTGTCGCCGTGCTCGGCCGCGATGGCCTCAAGCGACGGGGCGATCATGCGGCACGGACCGCACCACTCGGCCCAGAAGTCGACCAGAACGGGCTTGTCGTTCTTGAGGACGTCCTCGTCGAAGGAGGCGTCCGTTACGTTCTTCAGCGTGCCAGCCACAGCGTTTCCTCGTTTCGGTGATGCGGGGGTGAAGGGAGAGAAGGTCAGACGGCAGCGGCCGGCGGCTCGTCGTCCGCAAGCCCGGCCAGGAAGCGCTCGGCGTCCAGCGCGGCGGAGCACCCCGTACCGGCGGCGGTGATGGCCTGGCGGTAGGTGTGGTCCACGACGTCGCCCGCGGCGAAGACGCCCGGCAGGTTGGTGCGGGTGCTGGGTGCCTCGACCTTCAGATAGCCCTCGTCGTCCAGGTCGAGCTGGCCCTTGAAGAGCTCGGTGCGGGGGTCGTGGCCGATCGCGATGAACAGGCCGGTCACCGGAAGCTCGGAGGACTCCCCCGTCTTCAGGTTCCGCAGAGCCAGGCCCGAGAGCTTGCCGTCACCGTGGATCTCCGCGACCTCGCTGTCCCAGACGAAGGAGATCTTGGGGTCGGCGAACGCGCGGTCCTGCATGGCCTTGGAGGCGCGCAGGGTGTCCCGGCGGTGGACGATCGTCACGGAGGAGGCGAAGCGGGAGAGGAAGGTGGCCTCTTCCATCGCGGTGTCGCCACCGCCGATCACGGCGATGTTGTGGTCCTTGAAGAAGAACCCGTCGCAGGTGGCGCACCAGGAGACGCCGCGGCCGGACAGCTCGTCCTCGCGGGGCAGTCCGAGCTTGCGGTGCTGGGAGCCGGTGGTGACGATCACGGCCTTCGCGCGGTGCACCGTCCCGGCCGAGTCGGTGACGGTCTTGATCTCCTGGGTGAGGTCGACGGCGACCACGTCGTCGGGGATGAGCTCCGCACCGAACCGCTCGGCCTGGGCCCGCATGTTGTCCATGAGGTCGGGGCCCATGATGCCGTCCCGGAAACCGGGGAAGTTCTCCACGTCGGTGGTGTTCATCAGGGCACCACCCGCGGTCACGGCGCCCTCAAAGACCAGCGGCTTCAGCGAGGCTCGGGCGGTGTAGAGCGCGGCCGTGTAGCCCGCGGGCCCGGAACCGATGATGATGACGTTGCGGACGTCGCTCACGGATGTCTTCCTTGTCTCTGCCGACGACGGATTGGAGGCAACCGACCGGCGATCGTTCCCGGAAAACTGCTGCCATCCCACCCAACGGATACTACGGGGCGGGCATTCCCGGAAGCCCTCGGCTACCGTCTGTGTTCGCCTGCCGGGGCGCAGTCCGCATCGTGACGCAGCCGTACGACGCCCACCCGCGCGGTCGAGCAGCCCCCTGTGGACCAGCCGGTGCCGTGGGCCAGTCGTGCCGTGGAACTGCCACGCCGCGGATCAGCCGTGCCGCGGGAAGCTGCGCTGGGCCAACACCGTGCCCGGCGGCGACGGGCTCTCCCGCGTACAGGCGGCGTCGATCACGAAGGCGTCGACCGTTGCGTCATCGCCGGGGTGCGGCAGCAGGACGAGATAGGCGGGCTTGCCGCCGTAGGTGTCTTCCTTGGCGGCCAGCGGTGGCTCGGGACGTTGGGTGCCCTGCCGGACACAGGAGGGGACGGTCGTGGCACCGGCTTCCAGCGGAGCGTTCGGCGAGGAATCCATCTCGACGCCGCGGGAGGACTTGCCGAGCGGCTTGGCCGTGGTGGTGTCGAGCAGCGCCCGTACGTCCCCGGCCAGGTCGGACGCGGTGATCGCGGTGCCCTCCGCCGTAGCAGGACCTGGGGAGGGCGTGTCGTCATCGGCGGTGTGCTGCACGAGGAACGTGCCCACGCCGAGTACGGCCGCCGCGCATGCGGTGCCGAGCAGGGCGGTCTGCCAGTGGCGGCGACGTCGGGGGCGGGTGGGGCCGGTGGTCGACCGGCCGGGGCCAGTGGACGAGCGGGCGCGGCCCGGCGGGCGGTCGGAGCCGGCGGCCGTCGTTTCACGTGAAACATCGCCCGTTTCCCGCGTCGACTTCGCTGCCGGCTCAGCCGTTGCCGCATCCGTCGTCTCTGCTGCTGGCTCCGTCACTGCTACCCGTACGGGCCCGGTCGCTGTTCCTGTCGCCGTTTCACGTGAAACCACCGCGGCGGCAGTCCCCTCGTCGGCTTCCTCGGAGTGGGCCACGGTGGAGTTCAGCAGGGCTTCGGCGGCCAGGGCCGCGTCGATCCGCCCGGCGACGTCAACCGGCATCCGGGCGGGCCCCGGCAACGTGCCGAGCAGGCCGCGGATCTCCTCCAACGAGGCGCGGACATCGGCGCAGAGCGAGCAGAGCGCCAGGTGGTCGCGGACGGGGCGGACTCGATGCGGGGGGAGCACGCCTTCGGTGAGAGCGGAGATTTCCGCGACCTCAGGGTGCTCGTCCGTGCCGGTCGTCGATGTCACGCTCGCCCACCTCCGCCCTTCACGGGATCTGCGTCATTCGGTTCTGCTGGCGGTGAGACGGATGTCCCCTGCGCCCGGTTCCTTCCCCGGCCCGACTCCTCGCTATCCCGTTCCTTCGGGTGGAGATGTGACAGGAGGGGCAGGAGTCGAGCCCGTCCTCGGGCGCACCGGCTCTTGATGGTGCCGACGGCCACGCCGAGTACGTCGGCCGCCTCCGCCACCGGGTAGCCCTGCATGTCGACGAGGACGAGCGCCGCCCGCTGTTCCGCCGGGAGGGTGCGGAGTGCCTGGAGGAGTTCACGGTGCAGGTCGTGCCGCTCGGCAGGGACCGCGGCCGACTCGTGCGGCTCCAGGAGTTGTTCCAGCCGCTCCGTGTCGTCGGTCGGCGAGGTCTTGCGGGTGACGGCCTTCCGGGCCCGATCCAGGCAGGCGTTGACGGTGATGCGGTGCAGCCAGGTGGTGACGGCCGACTGGCCGCGGAAGGTGTGGGCGGCACGGTAGGCGGACACCAGGGCGTCCTGGACGGCGTCCGCCGCCTCTTCACGGTCGCCGAGGGTGCGCAGCGCCACCGCCCACAGCCGGTCGCGATGGCGCCGGACGATCTCGCCGAAGGCGTCGGGATCGGCCCCCCCCCGGGGGGGGGGGGGGGGCCCCGCGGGGGGGGCGGGGGGGGGGCGTCCCCTGCGCGACCGGGGGCTGGGCGCCGGCGGGGCGGCGGGGCGCACGGGGGGGGGCGGGCCGCGGCGGCCGACGGTGCGGCCGGTCCACTGGGT
>NZ_JBEHZD010000040.1:0-27393 GCF_040240285.1 Streptomyces sp. HSW2009
CCCAGCGGTTTTCCACTGCGTATGGTGTGGCGCACGTCTTCTACCCCGAGGCGTCGCCCGAGCGTTGCACGGTCGCGGTGGTGGATGAGGTGGATGCGGTGGCGTTGGTGCGGGGCGGGCGGGGGAAGGGTTCGGGGGCCCGGCGTGGTGCGGGGTCGACCGCGGCGGACCTGGGGAGTTACGTCAACGACCGGCCGTACGCCGCCTCGTCGTTGCTGGCCGTGGCGTTGCGGGCGGCCTTCGCGACGGCGCTCCAGGGGCGGTGTGTGGCGCGTCCGGAGTTGGTGGAGCGGTCGTTTCTGCTGCGTATCGAGGTGCCGGCGGTGGCGGTGAGCGGTGGGGCGGAGCTGGTGCGGCGGCTGTTCGCGCCGCTGGGGTGGCAGGTGCGGGCGACGGCCGTACCGCTGGACGTGGAGTTTCCCGAGTGGGGCGATGCGGACTATGTGCAGTTGGTCCTCACGGGGCGGGCCCGGCTGGTCGATGCGCTGCGGCAGTTGTACGTGCTGTTGCCGGTGCTCGATGGTGGCAAGCACTACTGGGTGGCGCCGGACGAGGTGGAGAAGCTGTTGCGGTCCGGGGAAGGTTGGCTCGCCGGGCACCCGGAGGAGGAGCTGATCGTCCACCGCTATCTGGCGCGTAGTCGGGCGCTGACACGGGACGCGTTGGAGCGGCTCGAACTGGTGCGGTTGGCCGTGGCGGACGACACCGCGCCGGAGCAGGTGGACAACGCGGTGGATGAGTTCGTGGACACGGAGCAGGCGCCCGTTCCGCTGGCGGCGCGGCGCCGGGCGGCGATCGTGGGGGTGTTGCACGAGGTGGCGGCGGCGCGGGTGCTCGACCTCGGTTGCGGATCGGGGCAACTCCTCGCCGAACTGCTGCCGGATGCGCGTTTCACGGAGCTGGTGGGCGTCGACGTCTCGCAGCGGGCACTGAGTGCCGCGGCGCGCCGGCTGCACGTCGACCGGCTCTCGGAGCGGGAGGCGGCCCGCGTCAGGCTGGTGCAGGGTTCGTTGGCGTACTCCGATGCCAGGTGGCAGGGGTACGACGCGGCGGTGCTCAGTGAGGTCGTCGAACATGTCGACCCGCCGCGGCTGCCCACGCTGGCCCATGCCGTGTTCGCGACGGCCCGGCCGCGCTCGGTGATCGTCACGACGCCGAACACGGAGTACAACGTGCGCTATGCGGGCCTCGGCCCTGGGCAACTGCGCCACACCGACCACCGCTTCGAGTGGACCCGCGGGGAGTTCCGGGCCTGGGCCGATGAGGTGGCCCTGCGGTACGGGTACGAGGTGGCGTTCCGGCCGGTGGGCCCCGATGACCCCGAGGTGGGCGCGCCGACCCAGTTGGCGCTCTTCACCCTGCGCGCGCCGGGGGAGGCGCCCCCGCGTACGGCACGGAGTACGGCTGCGGGTGCGCCCTGGACACGACCGACCGCAACACCGGAGCCGCTGCCGGCCGCGTCCCCGGCCGCCGATTCGCCGAAGGGCCACCGTACTGGGGCCGCGGACGCTGTGACGGTCCAAGCTTCGACCGCGGACGCGGCAGACCCGCCCGCTTCTGCCGCGGATGCCGCGATCACCCGTGTTTCGGCCGTGGACGCCCCGGGCCACCACGCCTCGGCTGCGAACCCCCGCGTTCCCGCCCCGTCCTCGTCCGCCGAGTGTCGAGGCGCCATACCCTCCGCCGGCGTACGCCCAGCCGCCGTGCGCCCCACTGCCGCGCATCCGGCCACCGTCCCTTCGTACGCCCCGCGCCCAGCCGCCCCACATCTGCCCGCCCCATATCCACCCGCCGCGCATCAACCCGCCGCTCGACTCGCGGCGGTGCGGCAGCGGGGCGAGGGGGACGCGCGATGAGTGGGACGAACGGGGCGGGAGGAGAAACAACGGTGTCTGAGGGACGGGTTCTTGGGGTGCCTGATGTGGCGCTCGTGGTGCTGGTGGGGGCTACGGGGTCGGGTAAGTCCACCTTTGCCGCGCGGCACTTCAAGCACACGGAGGTGGTGTCGTCGGACGTCTGCCGTGGGCTGGTCAGCGATGACGAGAACGACCAGGGGGCCAGCGCCGACGCGTTCGACGTGCTGCACTTCATCGCCGGCAAGCGGCTGGCCGCCGGGCGGCTGACCGTCGTCGACGCGACCAACGTGCAGGCCGCGAGCCGCAAGGACCTGGTCGCGCTGGCCAGGGAGCACGACGTCCTGCCGGTGGCGATCGTGCTCGACGTGCCCGAGGGCGTGTGCGCCGAGCGCAACGCGGCGCGCCCCGACCGCGCCGGGCTGCCCCGCCACGTCATCCAGCGCCACCAGCGCGAACTGCGCCGCTCGCTCGGCCACTTGAAGCGGGAGGGGTTCCGCGCGGTGCACGTGCTGCGCGGCGTGGCCGAAGTGGAGTCGGCGACCGTCGTGCGCGAGCGGCGCTACAACGACCTGCGGCATCTGACCGGCCCGTTCGACGTCATCGGCGACGTCCACGGCTGCCGGTCCGAGCTGGAGACCCTCCTCGGCGACCTGGGGTACGAGCTGCGCCGCGACGCGGGCGGGCGCGCGGTGGACGCCGTGCACCCGCAGGGCCGTACGGCGGTGTTCGTCGGTGACCTGGTCGACCGTGGACCGGACAGCCCGGGCGTGCTGCGGCTGGTCATGGGCATGGTCGAGTCCGGCACGGCGCTCTGCGTCTGCGGCAACCACGAGAACAAACTCGGCCGCCATCTCGCCGGCACCACCGTGAAGATCGCGCACGGCCTGGCCGAGACCATCGAGCAGTTGACCCGGGAGGAGGCCGTCGACCCGGAGTTCCGGAGCCGGGCCGCCGCCTTCATCCGCTCGCTGGTCAGCCATTACGTACTGGACGGCGGCGCGCTGGTGGTCGCGCACGCCGGTCTGTTGGAGAAGTACCACGGCCGCCAGTCCGGCCGGGTGCGTTCCTTCGCGCTGTACGGCGAGACGACCGGCGAGACCGATGCGTTCGGGCTGCCGGTGCGTTACCCGTGGGCCGAGGACTACCGGGGTCGGGCCGCCGTCGTCTACGGGCACACGCCCGTGCCGCGGGTGCGCTGGCTCAACAACACGGCCTGCATCGACACCGGCTGCGTCTTCGGCGGCGCGCTGACCGCGCTGCGCTGGCCGGAGCGCGAACTGGTGAGCACGCCAGCCGAGCAGGAGTGGTATGCCCCGGTCAAGCCGCTGGCCAGCGACGCTTCGGGCGGTGCGGACGGTCGCCCGTTGGACATCAACGACGTCATCGGGCGGCGCACGGTGGAGACCAAGGAACTCGGTCGGGTCACCGTGCAGGAGGAGAACGCGGCGGCTGCGCTGGAGGTGATGAGCCGCTTTGCGGTGGACCCGAACCTGCTGGCGTACCTGCCGCCGACCATGGCGCCGTGCCCCACCGCCACCGAGGACGGCTATCTGGAGCACCCGGCCGACGCGTTCGCCGCCTACCGCGCCGAGGGGGTGCGGCGGGTGGTGTGCGAGGAGAAGCACATGGGTTCGCGGGCCGTGGTCCTGGTGTGCCGGGACGCCACGGTGGCCGGGGAGCGCTTCGGAGCGACCGACGGCGTGCCGGGCGTGCTGCACACCCGTACCGGGCGCCCCTTCTTCACCGACCTCGAACTGAGCGCGCTGCTGCTCGGCCGGCTGGCCGCCGCCGTCGAAGGGGCCGGCCTGTGGGCGGAGCTGGACACGGACTGGCTGCTGCTCGACGCCGAGTTGATGCCGTGGTCGTTGAAGGCCGACGGGCTCCTGCGGACCCAGTACGCGGCCGTCGGCGCGGCCTCCAGGGCCGTCTTCCCCGGCGCCGTCGCGGCCCTGGAAGCGGCGGCTGCCCGGGGCGTCGACGTGACCGAACTCCTGGACCGGCAACGCGGACGCGCGGCCGACGCGCAGGCGTTCACCGAGGCGTACCGCCGCTACTGCTGGCGCGTGGGTGGCGTGGGTGGTGCGAGCGGTGCGCAGGGGGTCGGTGGGATCGGCGGCGGCGCGGCTGGGCCGGGTGCCCCCGACGGTTCGTACGGCCCACGCGGCGCGAGCGGTACGGACCGTACGGGCGATCTCGACGGGGTGCGGCTCGCTCCGTTCCAACTCCTGGCCGGACAGGGGCGCAACCTCGCGCTGCTGCCGCACGACGCCCAACTGGAGCTGATCGACCGGCTGGTGGCGGCCGACGCTGCTACTGCGACCACTGCGACCACTGCGACCACTGCGACTCATGAGACCGGCACGGCTCACACACCCCAAGCAACCCACACACCCCAAGCAACTCAAGCACCTCACGCCCCCGCAGGGCCCGGCCGCGGCGGCCTGCTCGCACCCACGCGTCGGCTCTTCGTCGACACCGAGGACGAGGCGTCGGTGGCGGCGGGCGTCGAGTGGTGGCTCGGACTGACCGCGGCCGGCGGCGAGGGGATGGTGGTCAAGCCGGTCGAAGCGGCTGCCCGTACCGCGGCGGGCAAGCTCGCCCAGCCCGGCCTCAAGTGCCGCGGCCGGGAGTATCTGCGCCTGGTCTACGGGCCCGAGTACACCCGGCCGGAGAACCTGGAGCGGCTGCGGTCGCGGCACCTGCACCGCAAGCGCTCGCTGGCGCTGCGCGAGTACGCGCTCGGCCTCGAAGGGCTGGACCGGCTGGCCGCGCAGGAGCCGCTGTGGCGGGTGCACGAGGCGGTGTTCGCGGTCCTGGCGCTGGAGTCCGAGCCGGTCGACCCACGGCTGTAGGCCAGTGGGACCGTACGGGCGAGCGGCGTTCGCCCGTACGGCGGCCGACAGCCCGCGGCTAGCGCCCCGCTGTCGGTGCTGCGTGCGACAGGCAGGCGGGCAGGCAGGCAGGCGGGCGGGTGCCGCGCCGGGTCGCCCGGCAGGGCCGTTCGGGTTTCCGACAGATGTCGGCAAGCGGGTCCGGCGGGCTCGGCCGGGGCGCGTTGGTGTCGCCGGTGCGCCCGGCGCGGGGTGGTGGGAACGGGCCCGGAGGCACCGCGCCGCACCGCCTGTGACCGGGCGGCCCACGAACCTTGCCTGGTCCGCCGCGTCCAGCCGGGGGCGTACGCCGGGCGCACGGTGCGTGTCGCCAGCGATGTTCAGGGCGCTGGCTTGGGGTGAGGATAGGGGCATGGGATTCCATGTCGACTCCGAGGCCGGGCGGCTGCGCCGCGTGATACTGCACCGCCCCGACCTGGAGCTGAAGCGGCTCACTCCGACCAACAAGGACGCACTCCTCTTCGACGACGTGTTGTGGGTGCGCCGGGCCAGACAGGAGCACGACGGGTTCGCCGACGTGCTGCGCGACCGGGGCGTTGAGGTGCACCTCTTCGGCGACCTGCTGGCCGAGAGCCTCGCGGTGCCGGCGGCGAGGGCGCTGGTGCTCGACCGGGTATTCGACGAGAAGGAGTACGGGCCGCTGGCCACCGACCACCTGCGGGCCGCCTTTGATGAGCTGTCGGCACCGGAGTTGGCGCAGGCGCTGGTCGGCGGGGAGACCAAGCGCGAGTTCCTGGAGCGCCATCCGGAGCCGGTCTCGGTGCGCTTCCACGCGATGGACCCGGACGACTTCGTGGTCCACCCGCTGCCCAACCACCTCTTCACGCGCGACGCCTCGGCCTGGGTGTACGACGGCGTGTCCATCAACGCGATGCGCTGGCCCGCGCGTTGGCACGAGACCGTGCACTACGAGGCCGTCTACCGGCACCACCCGCTGTTCGCCGCCGGTGGTTTCCACGTGTGGTCGGAGGGGCAGGCCGCGTATCCGTCCACCATCGAGGGCGGCGACGTGCTGGTCATCGGCAACGGCGCGGTGCTGATCGGGATGAGCGAGCGGACCACGCCGCAGGCGGTGGAGATGCTGGCGCGCGGCCTGTTCGCGGCCGGGTCGGCCCGTACGATCGTGGCGCTCGACATGCCCAAGGGGCGGGCGTTCATGCACCTGGACACGGTGATGACGATGGTGGACGGCGATACGTTCACCCAGTACGCGGGCCTGGGAATGCTGCGCTCGTACACCATCGAGCCGGGCGCCGAGGAACGCGACCTGAAGGTGACCGACCATCCGCCGGAGCACATGCACCGGGCGATCGCGGCGGCGCTCGGGCTCGACTCGATCCGCGTGCTGACCGCGACCCAGGACGTGCACGCGGCGGAGCGCGAACAGTGGGACGACGGGTGCAACGTGCTGGCCGTCGAGCCGGGCGTGGTCATCGCGTACGAGCGGAACGCCACCACCAATACGTATCTGCGCAAGCGCGGCATCGAGGTGATCACCATCCCGGGCAGCGAACTCGGCCGCGGCCGGGGCGGTCCGCGCTGCATGAGCTGCCCCGTGGAGCGGGACGCGGTGTGAGCACGGGGCCGACCCCCGCCGTCTCCCGCACCACCCGCCCGCTCAGCCCTACCCACCCCACCCACACCACCGGGGCAGAAGCCCGAGCAGAAACGCGAGCGCAGGCAGGCGGCAGAAGCAGGAAGTAGGCAGCAGAAGCAGGAACGGAAACGGGAACAGAAACGGGAACAGGGGCAGGGGCAACAAGGGCAGATACCGGGACGGAAACCAGGGCAGGGGCCGGGGGTGGGGCCCGCCCCCACACCCGCTTGCATATAAATGCCGATACTCGTATATGCTTCCGGAGTTCCCGAACGCTGCGACCTAGGAGCCTGCCATGGCGACAGACCTCTACGGCCGTCATTTCCTCAAGGAGCTCGACCTCACCGCGGACGAGTTCGTCGGCCTGGTGGAGCTCGCCGCCGAGCTGAAGGCCGCCAAGCGTGCCGGCACCGAGGTCAAGCGGCTGTCCGGCAAGAACATCGCATTGATCTTCGAGAAGACCTCGACGCGTACGCGCTGCGCGTTCGAGGTCGCGGCGGCCGATCAGGGCGCCTCGACCACCTATCTCGACCCGGCGGGTTCCCAGCTCGGGCACAAGGAGTCGGTCAAGGACACCGCCCGCGTGCTGGGTCGGATGTTCGACGCGATCCAGTACCGGGGCGCGGGCCAGTCCGTCGTGGAGGAGCTGGCGGTGCACGCCGGCGTGCCCGTGTACAACGGTCTCACCGACGACTGGCACCCCACCCAGATGCTGGCCGACGTGCTCACCATGGTCGAGCACGGCACGAAGCCGCTGGTCGAGACGGCGTACGCCTACCTCGGCGACGCGCGCGCCAACATGGGCCACTCGTATCTGATCACCGGCGCCCTGCTGGGCATGGACGTCCGTATCGTCGCCCCGCGGGCGCTGTGGCCGGCCGAGGGGATCGTGGCGCACGCGCGGCGGCTCGCGGCGGGTTCGGGGGCCCGCGTCACGCTCACCGAGGACGTCGCGGAAGGCGTGCGCGGCGCGGACTTCGTGGCCACCGACGTCTGGGTCTCCATGGGGGAGTCGACGGAGGTCTGGGACGAGCGGATCGCGCTGCTCCGCCCGTACGCGGTGACCATGGACGTGCTGCACGCCACGGGCAACCCGCAGGTGCGGTTCCTGCACTGCCTGCCTGCCTTCCATGACCTGGGCACCGGGGTCGGCCGCGACATTCACGCGCGGTACGGGCTGACCTCGCTTGAGGTCACCGACGAGGTCTTCGAGTCCGCTCACTCGGTCGTCTTCGACGAGGCGGAGAACCGGATGCACACGATCAAGGCGGTCCTGGTCGCCACCCTCGCGCATGAGTGAATAGTCATACGTCGCAGTGAGCGTTCATGCGGCGAGCGGGTTTAGAATGGTCGTATTACGTGGGGTTCGGGCGCACCGGCTCGGGCCCCACTGGGCTGTCCGGAGCGGGTAAGTCCGCCGGCCCGCCGCGCAGGTCGTGCGCAGCACGTGCGTCGTGGGCGGCATGCGGCATGCGGTGTGTCGTATGCCGTACGTCATCCGCGCGGCGCATGTCGTACGTCGCGCGTCCCGCCCGCGCGGACGGCGCTGGTCGCCAAAGCTTCGGTACGCGACTCGGCTCACCCCGTCAACCTGTTCGTACCACCCCCCACCTGGGCCTTTCCCCGCTCTGAGCGCGCGGGCCGCGACTCCGGGCCGGGGCCCCTCTCCGGGCCCCCACTTGCCTGCCCTGCCCGCCACGCAAGACCGGCGCGCCCCACCAGACCCACTCGTTTCACCCGTTCCACCCGCTCTGCCTGTTCCGCCAGATCCACCCGTTCCACGCGTTCCACCAGAGAAGAGACCCACCCATGCGCGCGCACCTGCTACGCATCAAGTCCCCCGATGCGCTGATCGCCGAATCCGGCGCGGACCTCGCGGGGCACGGGCTGCGACGCACCATGGGCCTGTTCCAACTGGTGTGCTTCGGCGTCGGCGCGATCGTCGGCACCGGCATCTTCGTCGGCCTCTCGGACACGGTCGCCGAGGCCGGCCCCGCCACCGTGATCGCCTTCGTGCTCGCCGCGGTGACCTGCATCTTGACCGCCTTCTCCTTCGCCGAACTGGGCGGCGCCATCCCGGTCTCCGGCAGCTCGTACTCCTACGCGTACGCCACCCTCGGCGAGGGCGCGGCGTTCCTCACGGGCTGGTGTCTGCTCCTGGAGTACGGGGTCTCCGTGTCGGCGGTCGCGGTGGGCTGGGGGCAGTACCTGAACGAGCTGTTGCGCAGCGTGTTCGGCTGGCAGTTGCCCGCGGCCCTGTCCAGTTCGCCCAGCGAGGGCGGGATTCTCAACGTGCCGGCCGTCGTGGTGATCATGTTGGCCGCGTTGCTGCTGGTGCGCGGCGTGCGGGAGAGCGCCCGGGCGACCGCGGCGATGGCGGTGCTCAAGCTCGGCGTCCTCGCGCTGTTCTGCGCGATCGCCTTTGCGGCGTTCGAGGCTGGAAACCTGACGCCGTTCGCCGCGCACGGGCTGGCTGGCGTGACCTCCGGCGCCTCGGTCGCCTTCTTCTCGTACATCGGCTTCGACGCGATCACCACCGCCGGTGAAGAGGTGAAGAACCCGCGCCGCACCATCCCGCTGGCGATCATGGTGTGCATCGGCGTGGTGACGCTGCTGTACTGCCTGGTCGCGCTCGCCGCGATCGGCGGTCTCTCCGCAGGTGAGGTGGCCGGCAAGCCGGCTGCCCTGTCGCTGATCGTCAACCAGGTCACCGGGTCCGCCTGGGGCGGCGGCATCATCGCCTTCGGCGCGGTCGTGGCCATCGCCTCCGTGGTCCTCACGGTCACCTACGGGCAGACCCGCATCCTGATGTCGATGTCCCGGGACGGCCTGATCCCGCCGGTCTTCGCGCGGATCTCGCCGAGGACGGCGACGCCGGTCGCCGGTACCTGGATCGTCGCCGTGGTCTTCGCGGTGCCCGCGGCGCTGGTCCCGCTCGATGTGGTCCTCGACCTGACCACGATCGGCACGCTGACCGCCATGGTCGTGGTCAACGTCAGCGTCCTCGCACTCCGCCGCTCCCGCCCCGACCTGCCCCGCCCCTTCCGCGCCCCCCTCTTCCCGCTGCCCCCGCTCCTCGGCATCGTCTGCTGCGGCTATCTGATCTACGGAACGGGCTCCGCGGCCTGGCTACAGTTCGGGATCTTCCTGCTGGTCGGGGCCGGTCTGTACGTCGGGTACGGGCGTCACCGCTCCCGGCTGCGCGGCGTGCCGGAGGGCGCGGCTACGGAGGGGCGTGCGCCGGCGGCCCGGGAGACGGGGGACGCGGTGTCGTCGGACGGGTCGGTCGGCCGTGCGGCATCGGGCGGGGCGGTTGCCCGTGCGGCTCTGGGCGAGTCGGTTGACCCGGTGGCGACGGGTGGGTCGGTGGGGCGTGAGGGCCCTGGGTCGGTGGTGGCCAGTGGGGTCGGAGACGGTCGAGCCGGTCAGTAGGTCGATAGAGCGGTAGGGCGACTGCACGGTAGATCGACTGCCCGGTAGATCGACTGTGCGGTAGGTCGGTAGATCGTCAGATCGGGCGGGTGAATCGCCAGGTCGGTTGGCTGGAGCGCTGCGGGGGCGGTGCGCGTTGTGGGGGTACGAGGGCTCCGCGGCGCGAGCGGGCTTGGTGGGCCTGGCGCCCCTGGCGTATCGGCGCGGCGCCGCCCGTCCCCGGTGGTATGGGCGCCGGGATCGGCGCCCACCTGGCCGCCCGCGCGCCCCATCCGCACAGGCGTGCGATTGCCTGGCCCGCGCCGGCCTGCGCCCTCCGTGCATGCGCCGGTCCGCACCCCCTCCCGCCTATCGCGTACTCGTGACGGCAGTCACGAAGGGGTGATAACTTCAAAGTGTTACGGGCACCTGCCGTACGGCTCAAGGAGGCCACGCGTATGAGTCCGTTCAGCGGTTCGGCGTCGGGGACGACGAAGTGGCGGCATCTGCACGTCACCTTCGACGACGCCGTGGCCACCGTCACCCTCGCCCGTCCCGACAAGCTCAACGCCCTGACCTTCGGCGCCTACGCCGATCTGCGCGACCTGCTGGCAGAACTGTCCAGGACCCGTTCCGTACGGGCCCTGGTGCTCGCCGGCGAGGGGCGCGGCTTCTGCTCCGGCGGCGACGTGGACGAGATCATCGGGGCGACGCTCGGCATGGCCACCGACGAGCTGCTCGACTTCAACCGGATGACCGGCCAGGTGGTCAGGGCGATAAGGGAGTGCCCGTTCCCGGTGATCGCGGCGGTGCACGGGGTGGCCGCGGGCGCCGGTGCAGTGCTCGCGCTGGCCGCCGACTTCCGGGTGGCCGACCCGAGCGCCAAGTTCGCGTTCTTGTTCACCAAGGTCGGCCTCTCCGGCGGCGACATGGGCGCCGCCTATCTGCTGCCCCGCGTCGTCGGGCTCGGGCACGCCACCCGGCTGCTGATGCTCGGCGAGCCGGTGCGCGCCCCCGAGGCCGAGCGGATCGGGCTGCTCAGCCAACTCACCTACGAGGGCCGGGCCGACGCCGAGGCCACCGCCCTCGCCCAGCGCCTCGCCGCAGGCCCCGCGCTCGGGTACGCGCAGACCAAGGCGCTGCTCACTGCCGAGCTCGACATGCCACTGGCCGCCGCCATTGAGCTCGACGCCGCCACCCAGGCACTGCTGATGAACAGCGCCGACTACGCCGAGTTCCACGCGGCGTTCACCAGCAAGCGCCCGCCGAACTGGCAGGGGCGGTGACCATGGGAGGGCCGGGGGCAGGGCCGGTCGCCCGGCGGGTCGCGATCATCGGCGGCGGCCCCGGCGGGCTGTACGCAGCCGCGCTGCTCAAGCGGCTGCGACCGGAGCGCGAGATCACCGTCTGGGAGCGCGGCGAGCCCAGCAGCACCTTCGGCTTCGGCGTGGTCCTCTCGGACGAGACGCTGGGCGGCATCGAGCACGCGGACCCGGTCGTGTACCAGGAGCTGAGCCGCGAGTTCGTCCGCTGGGACGCCATCGACGTGGTGCGCGGCGGCCAGGTGCTGACCTCCGGCGGCCACGGCTTCGCCGCGCTCGGCCGACAACGCCTGCTGGAGATTCTGCACCGGCGCTGCCACTCCCTCGGCGTCCACCTGCGCACCCGTACGACCGCGCCGCCGGCCGCCGAGCTCGCCCGCGACCACGATCTGGTCATCGCCGCCGACGGCGTCCACAGCACCACCCGCGCCGCACACGCCGACGTCTTCGCCCCCCACCTCACCACCCACCGCTGCCGGTACATCTGGCTGGCCGCCGACTTCGCCTTCGACGCCTTCCGGTTCGAGATCGCCGAGACCGAGCACGGCGTGTTCCAACTGCACGGCTATCCGTACGCCCGCCCGGCGCTGCTGACCACCGGGCCGGCCGCCGGATCGACCACCGGACCGACCACCGGCCCGCTCGGCAGCGCCGGGCAGTCCGCGGCCGGCGCCAGCACGGTCATCGTGGAGGCCCGGGAGGAGGTGTGGCGCGCGGCCGGGCTCGACCAGTGCGACGAACAGGAGTCGGCGCGGGCGTGTGCCGCGCTCTTCGCGGACGCGCTGGGCGGCCGACCCCTGCGCGGCAACGCCTCCTCCTGGACGGCCTTCCGCACGGTCACCAACGAGCGCTGGTCACACGGGCCGATCGTGCTGCTCGGCGACGCGGCGCACACCGCGCACTTCTCCATCGGCTCCGGCACCAAGCTCGCCGTCGAGGACGCCCTCGCGCTCGCCGCCTGCCTGGAGGAATCGCCCACCGTGGCCGAGGCGCTGACGGCGTACGAGGCGGAGCGGCGCCCCGTCGTGGCCTCCACCCAGCGGGCCGCCGGCGCCAGCCTGCACTGGTTCGAGAACCTCGCCGACTACCTCGACCAGCCGCCCCACCAGTTCGCCTTCAACCTGCTCACCCGCAGCCGCCGGGTCACCCACGACAACCTGCGGCTGCGCGACGCGGGCTTCGTCAACGCCGTCGAGCGCGAGGCCGGCCTCGCACAGGAAACCCCGCCGATGTTCACGCCACTCACCCTGCGCGGCCTGACCCTGCGCAACCGGGTCGTGGTCTCGCCGATGGACATGTACTCGGCCCAGGACGGCGCCCCCGGCGACTTCCACCTCGTCCACCTCGGCGCCCGGGCGCTGGGCGGCGCCGGCCTGGTGATGACCGAAATGGTGTGCGTCAGCCCCACCGGCCGCATCACCCCCGGCTGCACGGGCCTGTACGCGGACGGGCACGAGGCGGCCTGGCGGCGCGTCACCGACTTCGTCCACTCCGCATCGCCCGGGGCGGCGATCGGCGTCCAGCTCGGCCACAGTGGCCGCAAGGGCTCCACCCGGCTCATGTGGGAGGGCATCGACGATCCGCTGCCCGACGGCAACTGGCCCCTGGTGGCCCCCTCGCCACTGCCCTACCGCCCCGGCATCAGCCAGGTCCCGCAGGAAGCGGACGGCACGACCCTGGCCGAGATCCGCGACCAGTTCGTGCGCTCCGCCCGCAGCGCCGCCCGCGCCGGCTTCGACCTCCTCGAACTGCACTGCGCCCACGGCTACCTGCTCTCCGGCTTCCTCTCCCCGCTCACCAACCGGCGCACCGACGGGTACGGGGGCGACCTCAGTGGCCGGCTGCGCTATCCGCTGGAGGTCTTCGACGCGGTGCGCGCCGTATGGCCGTCGGACGCGCCGATGACGGTCCGCATCTCCGCGACCGACTGGGCCGAGGGCGGCACCACCCCGGACGAGGCGGTCGCCATCGCCGCCGCCTTCGCCGCCCACGGTGCCGACGCCATCGACATATCGACCGGCCAGGTGGTGGCCCACGAGCGTCCCGAGGTGGGCCGCTCGTACCAGACCCCGTTCGCCGACCGCATCCGCAACGAGCTCGGCGTCCCGGTCATCGCGGTGGGCGCCATATCGTCCTGGGACGACGTCAACTCCCTGCTGCTCGCGGGCCGCGCCGACCTGTGCGCACTGGCCAGGCCACACCTGTACGACCCGCACTGGACGCTGCACGCAGCCGCCGAACAGGGCTACCGCGGCCCCGGCGCCCCCTGGCCCGCCCCCTACCGAGCCGGCAGCCGACGCCCACCCACCGGACGCACCGACGACCCCAAACCACGCCTCACCCTGCACACCACGACCCCGCCCATACCCCCGTCCCCGTCCCCGGCTGCGGCGTCCGGGTCCGGCACCCGGGCCCAGTAGTCGCACGCCGGTTGGGGCCGGCCCGGCCGGGCAGCGGGCCGTGCCGGGGCAAGGGAGCGCGGGGGCCGGAACGGGCGGAGCGGGCTGCCGCTGGCGGCCGGTCCTCAGCCGTCCGTGGCGCGTACGGTCTCCATGATCTTCTGGATCTCGGGGGCGGTGAGGGCGTGGGGAACGCCCTGGTCGGCGTAGATCACCCAACCGTGCATGGTGCCGTCCGGCAGCTTCTGCGCGATGCTGTGCACGACGGCCGACGCCGGTACGCAGGCGCTCGGCCGGTGGGTGACGGTGACCTTGGCGGTCGCGGTGTACCCGGTGATCCCGCCCCGGTTCCACGGCTTGGCCTGGCCGACCTCGATCTTGGGCTTGTGGTCGGGGCCGCCGTACGCGGCGAAGCCCCAGTTGCCCGCCCAGTTACGGGCGTTCTCCTGCAACGAGCCCTCCGTGCCGCCGCCGGTGGTGCCGACGGTGGCGAGTTGGCCCTTGCCGGCCTCGCCGAGCGCCTTGGGGTTGGGGCTGGAGGCGCAGCCGCCCTCGCGGTAGTTGGCGGCACCGGTCATCACCACGATCGGCTCGCCGGCCTTGTCGGTGTAGGACAGGGCGGTGTCCTCGCCGATGACCCGCCACTTCTGCGCGGCGCCCGGCACGTCGTACCGGAAGTGGTGTTCGGCGCGGGCCTGTGTCTGCCATCCCGGTATCTGCGGCTGGTCGCCGGCCGGGGCCGCGGGCGAGGACGAAGACGGGGTGGTGGCGCCGGACGTGGCGGGTGCGGGCGAACCGGCCGCCGGCGGCGTGGACTGGGCGCCCCGCGCACCGTCGTCCGTACCCCCGTCGGCATCGTCGTTGCACCCGCTCAGTGCGAGGACCAGACCGAGGCCGGCCGCCGCGCACAGCACCCGGTTCCGGCGCGACCGGACCGGAGCGGCGAACTGGGGCTGGTGGGGCTGGTGGTGCCCTTGAGGGCTGTGTGACATAGGCATGATCAGTACCCTAAGCGGTGCGCACGGCCGGACCGTACGGGCGGCTGGGGCAGCACGGCCGAGGCCACCCGCGCCGATCCCGACCTCCCCCAGACCTGCTGGCCCCGCAGACTTGCTCGTATCGCAGGCCCCGGCCCGTACCGCAGGTCGCGGCCACCACACCGAGTGTGGTGCGGGCCCGGGTGTGGTGCGTGCCCAGGCGTGGGGCTGACGGACGGTCGGGCAGGGGGGACGGGGCAGGTCAGCCAGACTGGTTGCGTACGTAGGCCGCGCCCGCTTCCCGTAGCCGTTGGTGGAGTTCGGCGAAGACGCGGGCCGAGCGTTCGCCCGGCCAGTCGGCGGGCAGCAGCGCCGGCGGGAGCCCCGGGTCGGCGTAGGGGAGGGCGCGCCAGGAGTCGAGGGCCAACAGATAGTCGCGGTACGCGTCGGCCGGGGCCCCGCTGCCCTGCTGTGACCAGCGCTGCAACACCGGTTCGTGGGCGGCGAGGAACGCACGGTGCCGGGCGGCCAGCGCGTCCAGGTCCCACCAGCGGCGCACCGCTTCGGCCGTGGGCTCGAACCCGGTGTGCGCACCGCGGAAGAGGTCGACGTAACCGGCGAGGCCGAGCCGTTCCAGGGTGTGCCGGGTCTCCTCGTACAGCGTGGCCGGGGCGATCCACACGCCCGGCGCCGCCGTGCCGAAGCCCAGTCGGGCGAGTCGGGAGCGCAGCAAGTGACGCTTGTTGCGCTCCTGTTCGGGCACGGAGAAGACGGCCAACAGCCAGTCGCCGCCCCCCTCGGCCCGGGCCGCCCCACCGCCCCCACCGCCCCCGTCGGCCTCGTCGGCCCCGGTCCTCCCAACGCCCCCGTCGGCCTCGCCACCTCGATGAACCCCGTGGGCCACCTGACCCGCGTGGCTCTCGCGAACCCCCTGGCCTTCGTGGCCCCCATGGACTCCACGAGCCGCACCACTCGCACCGCCCGTACGGACCCCGCTACCCCCGCTACCCCCACGTCCCCCACTGGGCGCCACACCCGCAGCAGCCACCCCACCCGCTCCGAACTCCCCGGACTCCTCGCCCGTCCCGTAAGCGCCAGCCGGCCCGTTCGCCCCGCGGTGCTCGGCAGTCTCGCCCGCTGCGGTCACCCCGCCCGCCGTCGGCTGTTCGCCGGCTCCGGACCGTACGACCGGCGCAGCGGCCCCGGCCCCCGCAACGCGGACGGCCCCACCAGCCCCACCAGCCGGGGTGACCCCCGCTGCACCAGCCTCTCCAGTGGTCCCTGCAGCCCCCACCGCGCCGGCCCCGTGCACGGGCGACAAGTACACGTCCAGCCGCCCGTAGATGCGCCGGTCACCGTCGTCCAGCAACTGGACCGCGTCCGCGGACGGCGCGTAACCGGCGGCTCCCTCCGCGGTCTTGGCGGGGACCAACAGCCCGCGCCGCTTGAGGCGGGAGACTGCCGAACGCACCGACGGCGGGTCCACGCCCACCGTGCCCAGCAGCCGGATCAGTGTGGCCACCGGCACGGTGTCGGCCGCCGCGCCGTGGCCCGAGCCACGGCCGTAGGCGCCGTAGTACGTCACGATCAGGGAGCGCGGGGTGTGCTGGACGAGCGGATCGGTCACCCGGTCACTCTAGAGCGGCCTCGGCGCCGGCCCCGCGCAGCCGGTACCGCTGGAGCTTGCCGGTCGGCGTGCGCGGCAGCGCGGCCACGAAGTGGATCTCCCGCGGGCACTTGTACGGCGCGAGTTCCGCCTTGGTGAACGCGCGCAGCGCCGCCACCGTCTCCGGGCCGTCCGGCACGCCCGCGCGCAGCACCACATGGGCGACGACCACCGCGCCGCGCGCCGCGTCGGGCCGTCCGGTGACCGCGGCCTCCACCACGTCGGGATGGCGGGCGATGGCCTCTTCCACCTCGGGGCCCGCGATGTTGTACCCGGCGGAGATGATCATGTCGTCGCTACGGGCCACGAAGCGGAAGTAGCCGTCGGGTTCGCGGACATAGGTGTCGCCGGTGACGTTCCAGCCGTCGCGCACGTAGCTGCGCTGCCGTTCGTCGGCGAGGTAGCGGCAGCCGACGGGGCCGCGCACCGCGAGCAGCCCGGGTTCGCCGTCCGGCAGCGGGGTGCCGGCCGCGTCGACCACCCGCGCCTGGAAACCGGGCACCGGAACGCCCGTGGTGCCGGGGCGGATCGCCTCGTCGGCGGCGGAGAGGAAGATGTGCAGCAGTTCGGTGGCGCCGATGCCGTTGATCAGGCGCAGCCCGGTCGCCGCGTGCCAGGCGTGCCAGAGCGCGGACGGCAGGTTCTCGCCGGCCGAGACGCACCGCCGCAGCGAGGACACGTCGTACTCGCCCAGCCGGTCCAGCATCGCCCGGTACGCGGTGGGGGCGGTGAACAGCACCGACACCCGGTGCCGCGCGACGTCCGCGAGCAGCCGTTCGGGGCCGGCCCAGGGCACCAGCAGGGTGGATGCGCCCACCCGTAACGGGAAGATCACCAGGCCGCCGAGGCCGAAGGTGAAGCCCAGCGGTGGGCTGCCGGCGAACACGTCGTCCGCGCCCGGCCGCAGCACCTGCGCCGAGAACGTGTCCGCGATGGCCAGCACGTCGCGGTGGAAGTGCAGGCACCCCTTGGGCTGCCCGGTGGTGCCCGAGGTGAAGGCGATCAGCGCCACGTCATCGGCGGCGGTCGGCACCGGCTCGAACGCCGCCGGCCGGGCCGCGGCGAGACGCAGCAGGTCATCGGGGTCGCCCGAGCCGTACGCGGCGATCCGCAGCCCCGGTATCCGGGCCTGCGCCAGATGGTCGAGCGAGTCGGCCGAGCACACCGCGTGCCGCACCCGGGCCAGTGCGCAGATGGTGGCGAGCTCCTGGGACCGCTGGTTGGCCAGCACGGTCACCGCCACCGCGCCCGCCTTGAGCACCGCGAGCCAACAGGCGGCCAGCCACGGCGAGGTCGGGCCGCGCAGCAGCACCCGGTTGCCGGGCCGCACCCCCAGGTCGGCGGTGAGCGCCTGGGCGAGCTGGTCCACCCGGCCGCGCAACTCCCCGTACGTCCACACCACCCCGTCGGCGCCCCGGAGCGCGACCCGATCGGCCGCGCGCCGGTCGGCGGTCTCGGCGAGCAGTTCGACCGCGCAGTTGAGCCGGTCGGGGTAGGCGGGCGCGGGTGGGTCGCGCAGCAGTACGGGCCACTCGGCGGCGGGCGGCAGATGATCACGAGCGAAGGTGTCGACGTGCGCCGACGGCGTGAGCTCCATGGCGGATGCGCCCCCTCTGACCGATGGAGAAGTGCGGCAGTCCTGTCCCGATGATGCTCCGTCAGCGTAACGTGTTGGTGACGACAGTCAACATGCCGCGATAAAGGAGGGGTGTCGATGGCCGCCTTCGCCCTCGATCCGCACCAGCAGAAGTGGTGCGCGGAGTTGCGTACGATCGCCGCCGAGCGGCTGCGCCCGCTGGCCGAGCGCGGGCTGCCGGGCCGGGTGAACCGCCCGCTGGTGGCGGCGCTCGGCGAACTCGGCCTGTTGCGCCGGCTCTTCCCGGCCGCCGGCCCGGCCCAGGTCAGGGCGCTGGACCTGTGTCTGTTGCGGGAGTCGCTGGCGAGCGAGTGCACCGAGGCCGAGACGGCGCTCGCCCTCCAGGGCCTCGGCAGCTATCCGGTGGTCCAGTCCGGCACGCCCGAGCAGCAGGCCCGCTGGCTGCCCGAGGTGGTGGCCGGGCGCGCGGTGGCGGCGTACGCGCTGAGCGAGAGCGCGGCCGGGTCCGACGCCGCGGCGCTCACCCTCGCGGCGGAGCCGGTACGGGCCACGGCGGGGGCTCGCGCGGGGTTCGGCGCGGGGGCCGCCGCGAGGCCCACCGCGGGGGCGGCTGCGGGAGCGGCTGCGGAGTCGACCGCCGAGCCAGCCACGGGCTCGACCACGGGACCGATCGCGAGGTCAGGCAGGGGGCGTGCCGCCGGGTCCGTCGCGCACTGGCGGCTCACCGGTGAGAAGTGCTGGATCTCCAATGCGCCCGAGGCCGACTTCTACACCGTCTTCGCCCGGACGACCCCGGGCGCGGGCAGCCGCGGGATCACCGCCTTCCTGGTTCCGGCCGACCGCCCCGGGCTGGTCGGCGAGCCGTTGGAGATGCTCAGCCCGCACCCGATCGGCCGGCTGACCTTCGACGCGGTGCCAGTGAGCAGGGCCGACGTGCTGGGCGGGGTGGACGCCGGCTTCCCGGTCGCCATGCAGGCGCTCAACCTGTTGCGCCCCAGCGTCGGCGCCTTCGCCGTCGGCATGGCGCACCGGGCACTGGAACTCGCCCTGGCGCACGCCGGGGAGCGCACGGCCTTCGGCGGCCCGCTCCGTGACCTCCAGGCCGTCTCCCACCAACTCGCCGAGATGGCCACCCGCACCGAGGCCGCGCGGCTGCTGGTCTACGCGGCGGCAGCGGCGTACGACGCGGGTGAACCCGGCATCGCCCGCCGCTCGGCGATGGCCAAGCTGCTGGCCACCGAGACCGCTCAGTACGTCGTCGACGCCGCCGTCCAGATCCACGGCGCCCGCGCCCTCCAACACGGGCACCCCCTGGAGCACCTGTACCGCGAGGTGCGCGCACCACGCATCTACGAGGGCGCCACCGAGGTCCAACGCACCATCATCGCCAAGGAGTTGTACCGGTGACCAGTCCGCTGAACACCCCACAGCCCGGCCCCCGCGAGCCGTCGGCCCCGCAGGCCCAGCCGCCGAGCCCCGCACTCCAGGAGCCCGCCTCCCGGGAGCCCGTACCCCAGGAACCCGCCGTACCCCAGGGGCCCGCACCCCAAGGGCCCGTGCCCCGGGAGCCCGCACCGCGGAAGCCGACCCCGCAGGCACCCGCGCCCCAGGAGCCGGCCCCCACCCCCGCGGAGCCGCCCCTGCACCGGGTCAATCCCGCCGAACTCGCGCCGCCCACCGGCTTCTCGCACGCCGTCACCGTCACCGGTGGCCGGTTGGCCTTCCTGGCCGGGCAGACCGCGCTCGACCGGGCCGGGCGCCTGGTGCCGGGCCCGCTGCCGGAGCAGTTCGAGCGGGCCCTCGGCAACTTGCTGGTCGCCCTGGCGGAGGCCGGCGGCCGGCCGGAGCACCTGGCCCGGGTCACCGTCTACGCCACGGACGTCGCCGACTACCGCACCCACGCGGCCGAACTCGGCCGCATCTGGCGGAAGTTGGTCGGCCGCGCGTATCCGGCGATGGCCGTGGTCGGAGTGGTACGGCTCTGGGACGAGGAGGCCCGGGTCGAACTCGACGGGATCGCCGTCCTCCCCTGACCACGCGGGACCGGCGGCACCCGGACCCCGATCCCCGGACATCCCCCGACCGACCAGACCCGGACCCGGACCCGACCCACACGGGAACCCAGCCCCAGCCCAGACCCAACGCCCACCCCTACCCCCGCTAACCCCACACCGCCGCTACCCGCCGATGCTCGCCACGAGGCGGCGCGCGGCCACCGCCGCCCCGTCCGTACGGATCGTGCCGGCCACGGCCCGCGCCCGCGCCTCGCTGCCGGGGGTCAGGGCCGTGGTCAGCGCGGCCGTCAGGGAGGCGACGGTCGGCGTGCGCCCCTCGTGCGCCGCGCCGATGCCGAGTTCGGCGACCCGCCCGGCCCACTGCGGCTGGTCCGCGATCTGCGCCACCACGACCTGCGGCGTGCCGGCCCGGGCAGCCGTCGTCGTGGTGCCCGCGCCCCCGTGGTGCACGACGACGGCCACCCGACGGAACAGCGCCTGTTGGTTGACCTCGCCGACCACGAAGCAGTCCGCGCCGTCGTCGACGGGCGCCAGCCCGGCCCAGCCGCGAGCGAGCACCAGCCGCCGGCCGAGCCCGCGGACCGCCTCGATGGCCACCCGGGCGACGCCCTGTGGCGCGTGCGCGGCCATGCTGCCGAAGCCGACGTACACCGGGGGCTCGCCGGCGGCCAAGAACGCTTCCAGGTCGGCCGGGAGCGGCCGGTCGTCGGGCAGCAGCCACGCCCCGGTCTGCACCACGTCCAGGTCCGTCTTGCCCGCCGCCGGCCAGAGCGTCTGGTCGGCGGCCAGCCACGGCCGGTCGGTGAAGACGTGCCCGCGCACGTCGTCCACCGGCGCCAGCCCGAGCGCCGCCCGGTGCTCGTTGAGCGCCGGGCCGTACAGCGCGTTCACCCGCTCCGCGTCCTGCTTCCACAGCACCCGGACGTCCGTCTCGCCCTCCGGCGACGGGGTGCCGGGCCGCGCTCCGGGCCTGAAGTGTCGGGAGGGTAGCCCCAGGGTGTGGAAGCAGGCCAGCACGTACGGCAGCCCGAACCTCTCGGCCACGTCCCGCGCCCCGGCCGGCAGCAACCCGGTCGCCAGCACCGCGTCACAGCCGTCCGCCACCGCCCCCAGCACCTCGAACCGCGCCGCGACCAGCGCGGGAGCCAACCGGAACGCGTCCTCCCGGGTCGGCGGCTGCGCCCCGGCGACCACCGAACGCACGGTCGGGCCGAGCGGTACCGACTCCACCCCCACCCGCCCCAACAACGACGCGAACTCCTCGTCCGGCGGCACGCACACCAGCGCGTCCACCCCGAGTCCGCGCAACTCCACCGCGAGGCCCGCCAACGGTTCGACATCCCCGCGCGATCCCCACGACGTCAATAGCACCCGCACTTCGCGACTCTCCCTCACACCTGAACCGCGCCGGAATCCGCACCGGAATCCGGCTTTCGGCCGCCGATTGTGCGTTAGGGACCTGGTCTTGCGGCAAGCCCCCCAGTGCGCTATACGTTGAAAAGGGTAAGGAGAACGACTCCTTACCCTTTTCGCTGCCCACGGCTTTTGCCGTCCCCGGCCCCGGCCCCGGCTCAGCCCGGCCTTTGCCCGCCCCCCCGACCCATCTCGATCCGGCCCCATCTCCATCCGACCCCGGCTGGATCTCGGATCTCGGACCTTGAATCTCGGACCTCGAAGGGTCGCCCCCGACGGCCCGTACGGCTGACGTGCGATCAACGCCCGACGATTTACGCGCGATGCCTGCCCGACCCCGGCCGCATACGGTTCGCCTGTGTCGCGAGTTGGGCGGAAAACGCCCCGATGACGCCGCCCAACGTATTGAAAAGCAGATCGTCAACGTCCGCCGTACGGCCGGCCGCCAGTAGGAACTGGGCCGTCTCGATGGATGCGCTGAGAGCCAGACAGCAGCCGATGACGGCAATTCCGGAAAGGGCGGGGAAAGCGAGCGAGGAAAGGGCGGCCAGCGGAATGAACATGGCCGTGTTGGCGACCTGGAGGCGCAGCACGTTCTCGCGTTCTTCGGCGAAAGCGCCGGCGCCCTGGTAGCCGCTCGGTTCCCAGAGGCCCTCGCCCGGGACCCAGGCCACGTCATGACTCCCCGAGCCCGGCGCCTCCAGGGGCAGCACGGTCGCCACCAAGACCACCAGACCCCAGCCGACCAGCAGGAACCTGGCCACGGTCAGCAGCCGACGGGCATCGGCCCGGGAGCGCCACCACACGCCCAGCAGACACAGCCCGACGGTTGCCGTGAGGAATGCGGCGACGGTCAACGGGCTGATGTAGAGGATCACTTGCCACATACAGGAAACGTCCCGATCTGAACTGCGGCGCGCCGTACCCGGGTGCCACCCTCACGAGTGGCACCCGGCTCCGTAGGGAATTACGGGCAGCGCCATTTCGTGTAGTAGGTGTTCTTCCGGTACTCCATGACACCGCGAATGCATTCGTCCCGGTTGATCTCATGCCGTCTGCGGAGTTCGGCAACGCCGTGCCGGGTCTTCTTGTTGCCGAACCACAGGGGCCACGCCGTGATCCTGGAATCCTTGCGCTGCGATCCAAGACGTACGGTGATCTCGTTGCCCTGATGGCGTACGTATCTGACCCGCCAGGTGTACGTTCCGGTGCTGCCGATCTTGCCGCCCTTGACGCAGAGCGATCCCTTGGAAAGGTCGCCGCAACCCGCGGGCGTGGCACTCGCCGCGGGCGCGAGGGCCAGTGTGCTCCCGAGAATTCCGGATAGGGCTACGGCTGTTCCCAGGCTTCTTCGCGTAGGCACGTGCCCCCCAATGCGCATCCCAACGACCCCGGGCCGGGACCAGGCCGGCGGAGCGTGGCAGTGCCGTACGCCCGGGAGTCGCATCTGATATGGCGGCAATCAGAGTAGCAACTAGCAGAGTATGGGCGTATATCGCAAATAAGTCAGAGGTAAGCGACCATTCCTGCGTAACTCTGGACGATGCTGCGGGAATGCGACTTCACCTGACCGGCTTCGATCGCACTCCGATCGAAGCCGGCCACCCCATCGCCGCATCCACGGGGGAGCGGCGCGGTGGTCAGCGCCCGAGCGTGGCGGCTTCCCGTACGGCCGCGGCGAAGGCGTCCGGGCGTTCCTGGGGGAGGGTGTGGCCGGCCCGGTCGACCACGTGGTGGCGGCGGGGGCCGGTGAAGTGGGCCCGGGACGCGGAGCCGTCCGTCCACGGGGTCACCCCGTCCTCCCGGCCGTCGAGGGTGACGGCGGGGACGGTGATCGGGGGCTGCGCGGCGAGCCGACGCTCCAACTCCTCGTACGCGGCGGCGCCCGGCGCGGCGGCCAGCCGGTGCCGGTAGCTGTGCAGCACCACGTCGACGTAGTCCGGATTGGTCCACTGCTCGGCGGCCTCGTCGAGCTCGGCCTCGGTGAACCGCCACTGCGGCGAGGCGCGCCGCCAGATGACCCGGGCGAACTCCTTGGGGTCGGCGGCCAGCCCCTTCCGGCCGCGCTCGGTGAGGAAGTAGAAGAAGTACCAGTAGCCGCTCTCCAGCGCGGGCGCCAACGGCTCGTCAGCGGTGGCAAGTTGCTGGATCAGGTAGTTGTTCACCGAGACGAGACCGAGGCAGCGCTCGGGCCACAGCGCGGCGACGACATTGGCCGCCCGACCTCCCCAGTCGTAACCGGCCAGCAGGGCCCGGTCCACGTCGAGCGCGTCCAACAGGCCGATCAGATCGGCGCCGATCGCGGCCTGTTGCCCGGACCTCGGGGTGTCAGCGGCCAGAAACCGGGTCGGCCCGTGACCCCGCAGATAGGGGACGTAACAGCGGTATCCGTCGCGCGCCAGCCGCGGGGCGACCTCGGCGTACGAGCCGGCGGGGCTGTACGGCCAGCCGTGCAGCAGCACCACCGGGGTGCCGTCGGCGGGACCCGCCACGTGGTAGGCGACGTCCAGTACGTCCGTCCGCACCCGGTGCAGCGGGCCCAACCGGGGCGGCCTCGCGGTGGCCGCCGTCGCCTGCGGGGCGGCGGCGGGAGTGGCGAGCGGGGCCGGTGTGGCCGATGCGGCGCCGGCTAACGGCAGGGCGAGGCCGGCCGCCGGGAGCGCGAGCGCACCCGAGGCGATCGCCGCGGTCTGGGCGAAGTTCCGTCTGCTGATCATGGTGGTCCACCTTCGCGGTACGGCGTTGCGTCGTGCGGTGTCGGGTGCGTGCGCGTGTGTGCTGATGTCGAGGCGCGCCGGCTGGGGTTGTGTCGTACGGGGGCGTGCCGTACGGGAGTGTTTTCGGCCGGGACCTGCGGTGACGTGCCGCAGCCCGCAGCCCGGCGGTGCGCGATCCCACGGCGCGCCCCGCAGCCGGCCCCCGCGACCCCAGCGGCCCGCTGCCTACAAGCCCAAGTCCACGGCCAGGCAGGAGAAGCGGGTCCAGCTCCGCTCGGCCTGGTACGTGCTCGGGGCGCGGCCCTGCGGTGTGGCCTGCTCCGTGACCATGTCCTCGTACCGGATGCGCTCGGGCAACGTGCCGAACTTGGCCCTGCGGGCCGCGCCCGCGCCGTCCCCCGTGTCGTCGATGTGCGCCATCGTCCCCAGCTCCCTCCCGTCCTGCCCGGGCGCTGTACGCCCCGGGTTCGACCTCCAGGCTGCTCCGCATTGCGTCACCAGTCAAGCCGGTGACGCAATGTCGCCGGCGGGGGCGGGCGGTCGGACAGGCGGACGGGGCGCCGATAGGGCGAGTGGCGGCGTGAGTGGCGAACGGGATGAGAAATGGCCGAAGTTGGCCCTGTGGGGGAGGGGGTCGGGGTGCGTAGCGTACTCCCCAAGCAGAACGACCGTTCTTTCTCTCTGAGGAGTGACGCATGATCGACCGTCGTGCCCTGATGCGGTCCGGTGGCATCGCCGCGGCTGCCTTCGGCCTCTCCGTCGCCGCCCCGACGGCGCACGCCGCGGATGCGGGCCCCGGTGCCGCGCACGGCCACGGCTGTCCCGGCGGCCACGGCCAGAACCGGCCGCCGGGCGGCCCCATCGACCCGTGCGACCCGACCTCCGGCGTCACCCGGGTCGAGCTCCAGCGCAACCCGTCGCCGGCCAAGGGCTGGCTCACGGTGCAGACCCTGGTCGAGATCCCCCGCCACAAGGAGTCCGGCCGGCACAGCCACCCCGGCGTGGAGGTCGGGTACATCGTGCGCGGCGACGTCCTGATGGTCTTCGACGACGGGCCCGCCCAACGGCTGCGCACCGGCGACCCGTTCTTCATCCCGTCCGGCGCGATCCACAACGCCCGCAACGTCGGCACGGTGACGACGATGATGCTCTCCACGTACGTCATCGACGAGACCAAGCCGCTGGTGACGACCTACTGACCGGGCACCGCGCGGCGCCCGCTGGCGGCAGGTCGGGGCCGGTGCCCCACCCGCGCGCCGCCCGTGCCCCGCCGCCCCGCGGCCCGCCCCGTCGCCCGATCGACGGCCCACCCCGCTGCCCCGGCCCGCCAGCCGGTGCGGACGGGGGGCGGAGCCATGCGCCCGGGGCGTCCGTACGCTGGTGCCCATGACTTCGGGGACCAGCGGGGCCAGCCATCCGCGGCAGCGACTGCTCGACGCCGCGGGGGAGTTGTTCTACGCGAACGGCATCCACACCGTGGGCGTGGAACAGCTCGTTCGGCAGGCGGGGGTCACCCGAGCCACCTTCTACCGCCACTTCTCCAGCAAGAACGGCCTGATCATCGCCTATCTGGAGGAGCGTGACGCCCGGGTGCGGCGCGGTGTCGCGGCCATCCGCGAGGTGCATCAGGGGCGCACGGCGCTGCTGGAGATCGTCGACATGGTGGCCCGCACCATCCTGCTCCGCGAGTTCCGCGGCTGCGGGTTCCTCAACGCCGCCGCCGAGTTTGCCGACCCGCAGCACCCCGTACGCCGCTACGTGGACACGCACCGCCGGTGGTTCCGCAGCGTGCTGCGCGACGTGGTCCAGGAGACCGGGCACCCCGACCCCGAGCGGGTGGGGCGGGCCCTGATGGTGTTGCGCGACGGAGCGATGGCCGGTGGCTATCTCGATGACGAACAGGACGTCGTCCGCACCCTGCGCGAGGCCGCCGAGCAGGTGCTGGACGCCTGAACCGGGCCCGCGCGGGCGCGAACGGGCCGGCAGGACCCGGACTCGCCATCCGAACCAACGGAAACCACCCCACCGCGATGCGTCGCGCGCTGCGGTGTGTTGAACGGGCGCCCCGGGACGCCCTGGGACGCCCCGGGACGCCCTGGGACGCTCCGGGACGCCCTGGGACGTCAGATGTGGAAGCCACCTTCTGTGGCTTGAATCGCCCTACCACTTTCGTTGAAGATGCAAGCAAAGTGCTGTCGGGGCGGCGGAGTCGCCCCGTCCGGAGCGCTTCGCTCCGTCCTGACCGATCGAGAGGAACGACATGTCGACAGCGTTCAGCAGGTGCGCGGTGGCGGCGGGCGGCGCGCTCGCCAGTGGACTGCTCGTCCTGGGTGCCGCCGGCGCACCCGCCAGCGCCGGCCAGCTCCCCGGCGTCACCTTCTACACCGGTGCGCACGGCACCGGCACGGCGATCTCCGCCGACCTCGACACGGTCGGCGCCTGCCACGAACTGCCGGCCGGTGTCCACTCCTTCCGCTCCATCTCGGAGCGCGGCGTGGAGGTCTTCTTCAACTCCGACTGCCGCCCCGGCGCCCCGGGCACCACCGGTGACCTGCGGTACGTGGTGGGCACCCTGAACACCGGCGACTTCCCGTACACCGCCGTGAGCTACCGCGTCCTCGGCTGATCAGGTCGGCCGCCGCCGGGGCGACGTACGGCCGGTGCACGACTGACGCATGGCCGACCAGCGACGACCAGCGACGACCGGTGATCGGCCGGCGCTGGTCGGCCAGCCGGCTCGGCGACGGCCGGTCGCCGGGGCCGCGGGCGCTCCGTCAGCGGGCGCCCAACTCGGCAGGGACGTCGGCCACCGCATCGGGAGCCGCCCTCTTGCGCGCCCGGTAGGCGGCGGCCTTGATCTTGTTGCCGCAGGACTCCATGCCGCACCAGTGCCGCCGCATCCCGCGCGAGCGGTCCACGTAGACGCGGGTGCACTCGGGGTTGCCGCACTCCTTGAGCAGCGGCACGTCGGGGCCGCTCAGCAGCTCCACCGCCTGCCGGGCGACGGCGGCCAGCGCCTGTTCCGGGGTGGCGTCGGTGCGCCGCCCGGCCCGGGTGAGCTGCGGGGCTGCGGTGGGTGTGCGCGCGGCCTCGTTCAGCACCTCAAGGGCCGGATCGCCGAACGGCTCGCCGCGGCGGCGGGCGGTCACCAGCGCGTAGATCGCCTCCCGCACCCTCCGCGCGCGGTCGACGTCGGCCGGCCGGCTGCGGGTGACGGTGTCCACGATCCCGGACTCCACGTACCACGCGTCCAGCCGCTCCGGCGTCGCGAACATCTCGAAGCGCAGCGACCGCCGGGCGCGCAGCGTGGCGGCGAAGTCGAGGGCGGGCTGGCCGCAGACGAAGACGTGGTCGAGGTTCACGCCCCCCATCTTGCGGGGCGAGCGCCGGGGGGGGGCCCCGCCCCGCCCCCCCCCCCCGGCGGGCGGGGGGGGGCCCCCCGGGGGCGGGCCGGGGGCCCCCCCCCCCCCCCCCGCCGGGTTCCCCAACTTCCTCACCATCATCGGCCCCAACACGGGCCTCGGGAACAGCT
>NZ_JBEHZD010000400.1:0-7555 GCF_040240285.1 Streptomyces sp. HSW2009
GGTGCCGCGGGGGGCGGCGTCCCGGGGGGGCGGGCGGCGTCGGGGTGGGGGGCGCGGCCGGGGCCGCGGCGGGGGCGCCGGGCGCCGCCGGGCCCGGGCCCGGATCGGCGCCCGCGGCGCCGGGCGGGTCGGACCTGCCGGCCGGGCCGGGGGGGCCGGCCAACCCCGGGGCAGCGGCGTCAGTACGGGCCGTCGGCACCTCGAATCCCCACCGTGCGGTGCGGGTGAGGAACCAGTTGAGCTGGGCCGCCGCCGTCCGGTGGGCCAGCCGGAAGCCGCGGGGCTTGCGGTCCGGCGGGAGTTCCGCCAGCCGCTGGACCTGCCGCGGCGTCGGCTTCACCGGCTCGATGGTGTTCTGCACCGGGTTGGCGGTGAGCCGGAACGCGTACTCCTGCCCCACCTCGATGCGGTCGAGCAGCGGCGCGTAGTCGCGGACGAGGGCGTGCTCGCCGTCGGCGTCCGGCCAGCCGGCGCGCTCGACGATGTGCGTCCAGTCGGGCCGGGAGCGGGTGAGGACGACGAGGTGCGGGCGGCGCGGGTCGTCCGCGTCGAGCCGCCACAGCACGCGTTCGTCCGACGCGCCGGGCAGTCCGCCCTGGACCGCGCCGTGCAGGGCGCGCGGGTTGGCGAGCAGCCGCCGGCTCTCGGCCCGTAGCGGATTGATGCGTACCCGGGAGAGATAGGTCATCGCAGGTCACCTGCCCAGGAAGGCGAAGGGGTCGTGCCCGGCGCCGGGACCGCCGGCGGAATCGGGGTCGGAGTCGGGGTCGGGTGTGGTGTCGTCGCTGGGGGCGGGGAAGCCGGTCGGCACGTCGTACCAGTCGTGCCGCACCCAGCGGGTGGTGAAGCGGCGGCCGTGCGGGTCGAAGGAGAGCGGGGCATCGCGGATCTCGTCCAGGTCGAAGCCGTGGTCGGCGCCGGGCGGCGGGCTCTCCACGGTGACCGGGAGCGGGATGCGCGCGGGGTGGTGCGGCCCGTCCTGGCCCCGTTCGCGGCCGGCCCGCGCGGCGTACTGCCGGCGGGCCCTGGCCGTCGCCTGCCAGGGGTGCGCCCGCAGCACGTCGGTCAGCGTTCCGTCGTGCACGCCGAGCGCGAGCGGCTGGGTGGGCGGGCAGGAGCGGCGGCCGAGCGCGAGCGGGAAGACCGGCGCGCGCACCGCGGCGTCCAGCCGTACGAGCAGGTCGCGCGGCCCGGCCAGGGCGGCCAGGAAGGTGGCGTCCTGGAGGTAGTAGCGGCTGGTGACGTGGGTGTGCTTGGCGGGCTGGGTGGGCCGCTGCACGCCGCCGGCGGAGACCCCGGACTGCGGCAGCGGCCGGCCGCGGTAGTCGGAGATGGTGTGGTAGTCGCGCAACAGCGTGCCCGGTACGTCGACGCGGACGCCGAGGCGCAGCGCGAGGAGTTCGCCCAGCGGCTCGTCGCGGTCCCGGCCGAGCGCGGCGGCGAGCAGGCCGACCACGCCGGACTTGGTGGGTTCGGAGTGGGTCTCGCGCCGGTTGACGGCCACCCGGGAGCCCCAGGCTTGGAGCGGGGCGGCGAGCCGCAGGAGCAGTACGGCGCGGTGGCCGCGATCGGCGTCGGTGTTGATGCCGATCCCGGCGTCGGGGTCGGGATCGGGATCGGTGTGGGGGCTGGTCCCGCCGGGCTCCGTGGGCTGCACCGCCGTCACCGCGCGTCCGGGGCTGCCGGCGCGGCGCTGCGGGCGATCACGGCGCCGAGATGTTCGCCAAGACCGGCGAGGAGTTGGGGAAAGGCGACCGGGGCGCCGAACGCACCGGCGAGCGGGCCGCTCGCCGGCGAGTCGTCGTCGAAGGCGTGGCAGACGGCCGCGTGGTCCGGGGCGTCGCCCCACAGCCGTACCGCGGTGCTGTGTTCGCGGGCCAGCCGGCGGGCCGACTCGGCGGCGATGCCCGCGCTCGGCGCCACCGGGTCCTCGAACGCGGAGACCAGGTTGACGGGCTGGTCGGACCTGACCGCGACGGCGACCAGGCTGGGCAGCGTGCGGTGGGCGAAGGAGTTGCCGTAACCGCTGGGCACCGAGCGGGCGAAGGAGCTGACGAACGCCTGCACCCCGCGCACCGCGTCCTCGTCGGTGTCCAGGTTGTGCCGCAGTTGGTGCAGCCCGACGCTGGCGTACCGGTACAGCGTCGCGGAGTTGAAGCCGATGGTGCCGATCATGCCGGCGCCGGTCTCCTGCCCCTTGCTCGCCTCGTCGTCCACGGCGGTGAAGTAGTCGAACTCCAACTCCACCGCGTGCGTGGACAGCGCGTGCGCCACCTGCACGGCGGCATCGACACGCAGCGCCGGCAAGTCGGCGACCATCCGCCCGAACAGCGCCACGTCCAGCGGGTGCCCGGAGGTGAACGCCTCCTGGATCGGCAGCGACTCCATGGCAGCGGCCAGCGCCTTGTCATCCAGCGCGACCAGTTCGGCGGCCCGGTCGCGGACCAGCGCGGCGCCCGTTTCGAGCTGCCGCCGCCCGGAGAAGAGCAGGTACGCCGTGTCGCCCGCCTTTTTGCCGGCGCGGATCTTCAGCGGCGCGAGCAGCGCGCCGGCCAGCCGGGCGGACTGGTCGGCGTCGAGCGCGGTCCCCGCCCGCAGCCGCTCGGCGAGCGCGCCGGCCACCCGCCGGGTACGGGTCGCCAGGTCCTGCTCGGGCAGCCGCTCGGTGAAGTGCCGCCGCGTCGCGCGCTTCCACGCCTGCGATGACACCCGCGACCGCCGCACCCCGCCGAAGTACGCCTCCTTCGGGTTGCCCTGGTCGTCACGGTTCAGGTTGGCGGGCGGCACGGTGTGCAGGATGTGCACGTCGACGTACGTACGGGGAGCTGGCAGCTCCACGGGTCCTCCAGGGCGGGTCGGTGGTCGGTCGGGCGGATCGAAACGGGTCACGGGTCACGGGGCGGGGCGTGGTCGCGGTGGGCTGGGGGAGCGGGCGTACGGGCCGGTTGCTGGGTGTGGGGTACGGGCCGGGGCCGGGAGGTGGCGTACGGGCCGGTCGGCGTACGAGCCGGGGCCGAGGCGGCGCACGTGCCGGGGCCGGGGCGATGTACGGGCCCGGGGCCGGCCCCAGGGCTCACACTCCCGGTGGCGCGTCGGCCGCCTCGCCGCCGGGCTTCCACGCGTGGTACGCCAGGCCCCAGGTGCGGCGGACGCGCTGGCGGCTGTCCGGGCGCGGCCACAGGGTCAGGTCGGTCAGCAGCCGGCCGTAGTCGAGCGCGATGGACTCGCCGCGGAGCTGCGGGATCAGCCCGCGCAGCCGGAACAGCAGGATCTGTACGGAGTTCGCGCTGACCGCCGCGGCCACGCGCCGGTCCAGCGCCTCCGGGCTGTACCGGTCGGCCTCGCGCAGCGCCCGCAGCGCCGTACCGAGGCCGACGCCGCGCTGGTGCATGGGCCGTAGCTGGCTCTGCTGGTGCAGCCCGTACAGCGCGAGCGCCCCGTGCTCGGCGGCGAGCTCCGCGGTGAGCTCGCCGTCGGTGGGGCTCGTGTAGTACGGCCACAGGGCGGGCACGGTGCCGGCCGTCTGCCCCAACCCGGCCCGCAAGTCGGCAAGTTCCTCACCGGGCGGGCCACTCGGCGCGTGCTTAAGCCAGCCCTTGGCGCCCACGTACCGGTCCCAGTAGCGGGCGGTGGTCTGCGCGGGCGCGGCGGCATGGAGTACGGGCTGCGCGGCGGGTTGTGCGCCAGGTCGTGCCATGGGGCCGGACTGAGGGGGGACGCTCACCGCGCAGGGCCTTCCGTGGGGTTGGTATCGGGGCCGGGGTTGGTGCCGGGGCCAGGGTTGGAGTCTGGGTTGGAACCAGGGTTGGAGTCGGGGTTGGTGTCAGAAGGGGAATCAGAAGGAGGATCGGACTCCTCCGCCTCCCGCCTGGCCCGGCGTTGTTCGGCGATGCGCTCGGCCCGCTGCCACAGGATGTCGGCCAGCGCGCGGCGGAACCCGGACTCGGCGGTGCTGAGCCGGTAGACGCGGCTGGTCTCGCCGGCGGCGACGGCGCGGCCGAGGAAGAGGCCGGGCGCGGCGGCGTTGCTGAGCAGTTGCTCCGCAACCTTCCACGCCTCCCGCGCGGCGCGCTCCTCCCAGGCCGCGAGGAGGGCGAGGACCCGCTCCCCGTCGGACCCGATCCGGCGCAGCTCCACCAGCAGCCTGCGTACCAGCGGGTCCAGCGCGTGCAGCAGGGTCTCGCCCGGGTACTGCCAGGCGCCGCGCGGCAGGGCGTCGGAACCTGCGGCCCGGCGCAGGTCGGCGGCGAGCAGGTTGACCGCCTTGGAGAGTTGCTCGGCCTGCTCCACCGCGCCGAGCAGCGCACCGCGCGGCACGCCGTCCCGGTCGAGCGCGGCCAGCGGCAGCGGGATCTCGTCGAAGAACAGGTCGTCGATGGCGCCCGGCTTGGCGTTGTACGCGATGGCCGCCAGCTCAAGTTGGAGCGGGTAGTTGGCGGCCGGTGTCTGGTGGAGCTGCCGCACGGCACTGAGCTGCGCGAGCAAGTCGCTGGTGTAGTAACCGTGTTGGTGGGTCTTCGCGCGCGTCGGGTCGAACGAGCGGTCCACGGCGAGCAGCGCGTTCAGCCCGCGCCAGGCGGCCCGCCCCACCTGGTGCCGCAGCGGCCTGACCCGGGGCACTTCCGCGTCCTTGCCGCGCCGCTTGGCGTACGAGGTCTCGCTCTCCTCGAACCAGGCCGTGTGCGTCTCGTGGTCCCGCGGCACCCGGAGCAGCCGGTCGCCCGCGGCCAGCACGACCCGGGTGACGTACGGGTCGCCGTCGGCGCCCGGCTCCTGGCACAGCCGGATGCGCCGGGCCTGCCAGGTCCACAGGTCAAGCGGCCCGGCGGCCTCGCGCGTCGACCAGCGCACGGTGCCGGCCACCGGATCGGCGGTCACCTCCGTACTGCCCTCGTGCCGGCGCCACTGCGGGCGGTCGCCCTTCAACTTGACCCTGCCGTACGGAATGTTGAGCAGCAGCGTCTCGTACACGGTCCGCCCGCGCGGCAGCACCACACCCAGCCTGCCGAGCGGCCCGACCGGGTTGCCCAGCACCTTGCCGCCCTTGGCCTGCGGGTCGTCGGCCGCGCCGGTCTTGATGGCGCCGGTGTCCCAACAGTGCGCGTGCAGCAGCCAGCGGGCGGCCTCGGCCGGGGTGAGGGGCAGCGGGTCGGCGTCGGTGCGGGAGGAGAACAGCGGCACGTTGTTCCCCGTCGCGACCGTGGCCACCAGCAGCGCCGAAGTCTTCGTCTCATCCTTGTTCGTACGCAACCCGGCCACCTGCGCGAACGGCGCACTCGCGGAGAACAGGTCGAAACGATCACCGTAAGCGTCGAAGTAGCCTTCCAACCGCTCCCGCTCGGCACCGGAGAACGCACCGCGCGCGAACCGCTCGGCCCACTCGGCACCGTCCCGTACGAACCCGAGCGCGTCCACCACCAGCGGCAACAGCAGTTGCCGAAAGATCGCCGGCTTCTGGGTGGGAATATCCACCTCGAAGTCCCGAAAGCGGTGCGCGTCGAGCAGTAACTCCCGTACGCCTACCGCCCGCCCACCGGTCCCACCGGTCCCGCCGTCCCCGTCGGTGCTTCGTACCTGGTCAACGAGGGAAACCGGTAACCACGGCTCATCGAGCAGACTCCACAACCCAGCCTCCAGCAAAGCTATTACGTCTTAGGTGGGGGAGTGGCCAGACTGGCACAGTCGGCCGGGCGGCGCGGGCCGAATGCGAGAATCGCCCGGCGCGGGCCCGAAGGCGGGGCCCGCGCCGCGTACGTCCACGAACCGTATGCCCGCCCCGGACCCCCCGGGGGTGTTCCCCTCTTCCGTCTCGCGTCGGAGGTCGGCCCCGCGCCCTGTGCGGGGGTTGGGGCCCCGTGCCCGTACCGCTCCCGCGGCGGGGCACGGGGCCTGCCCTACGGCGGAGCCGTTTCACACCACTAGCCCCCGGGTGGTGGCTCGACGCCGTGCCCCAGCACCATGTGCATCTGCAAGGCGTCGACGACCTGGGCGACGGCGGGCGCGGTATGGGAGCCCAGGGCGTCGTGCAGCAGCCGCTTGAACTTCGCGCACTGCGGACAATCGCCGGGCCGCGCTGCTCTGCCGGGCGCAGTCGCCAGCCGCAACAGGTCTTCTACACAAGGCAGTTGCGCCGCAGCCGCAGCCGCAGCCGCAGCCGCAGCCGTACCGTCCAGGGACACGTCGTGCGGTGTCGGCCGCGGCCCATGGGAGGCAGCGTGCTCCCGGGACTCGCAGACGGCGGCTGCTCGGTCCATGGCCTGCGCCAGCACCCACCGGGCGAGTCTGTCGTCTCCCCGCCGGGAAAGGACGAGGCGAGCGCCGAGCTCGCACGCCTCGACCAATTCGCTCTGCATCAGCCGGGGAAACCAGGTCCAGGCAACGCTTTCCTGCATGGCGCACACCAGCCATGGAATATCCGCTATCGCTCGGTCCCGATATTCGCCTTCATCGAAGCGTACGAGAGCGGCGATACGGCGGAGTTCCGTGGCGAAGCTCATTTCTGGCACGGAAGAATTCACCTCATGAGGCAAGGCGGGCATCAGATGGGATGTGGGGCCCGCTCTCCGCAGGGCTGGGGTTCGCGAGTGGGGGCTCGCGCGGCTTCACCTGCGGAGAGCGGGAGCTTCAAGGGGAGCGCGACACCCGCCTCTGCGCCCCCCGGTTTCTGTTCGTCGAAGTCGGTCATCGCGCCCCGGGAAGGGCGCGGGCGGCCGATCTTGGGAAACGGCGTCGGGGTGGGTTCGCGGGGCCTCGGGTACTGGGCACGCAGAGCCGTGCCGGGCGCGGTTACGCGCGTACTCGCGGCCGGGGGAGTCGCTGCAACACAGATCGCACGTGCACGAACTCACTTACTCAGTGGAGATGTTGAGCGTCTCCGACTGCGCGCGCGAAAGGCATGCCGCAAGCGGGTCATTGAGCCGCGGCCGGCGTCAGCCCACCGGGGTCGCGGGGTTCCCGGACAGGTTGCGGGGCCTGGCGGGCTTGGTGCGGAGTTCGGGGCAGCGCTCTTTGTTGCCGCAGCGGCACGGCGGCCACTTCAACGCGGCGTCGGAATTGGCGATCGAGTCAACCCGACTCGTGGGAAAGGCCCTTGACGTACTCTGACCCATGACTGTCTACCTCGCTTTGGGCGGTCACTTCGCCTCCGCGACCGTCCGACCGGTCGTGGAGGCCCCTTCTCGCTCTAGGCAACCGCGCGGCTACGGACAGCGGTACCGTGTCGATTCCAACCCCTCTCAATTCCTCTCAATTTACGGGGGAGATCCATGGGTAATCGGGCGCCGAACGAAAAGCTGCAACGACTGGTTCGTCAGGCCGAGTGGACGTACGAGCAACTGGCCCGAAAGGTCAACCAGGTGGCCACCGAGCGGGGGACCAAGCGGTCTTACAGCTCACAGGCGGCGTGGCTGTGGGTGAAGAAAGGCGTGGTGCCGCGCGATCAAGCATCGCGATCACTCGTAGTAGAGGCCCTGGCCCGAGGTCTGGGCCGCTCCCTCACCTGCGCGGACGCCGGCTTCCCGGAGCCTGAGGATAGCTCGCACGCGCGTACGGGTAC
>NZ_JBEHZD010000401.1:0-7514 GCF_040240285.1 Streptomyces sp. HSW2009
GGGGGGGGGGCGGGGGGGGGGCGGGCGGGCCCCCCCCCGGGGGGGGGGGGGGGGGGCGCGGGGGGGGGGGGCGGGGCGCCCCCGGGGCCCCCGCCCCGACCGGTACGCACCCGCACCCCCGCCGGGCTTCGCCCGCTCGGCCTAGACCAGTAATCCCCTCGTAATAATTCACGTGCCGGACATATTCCGCTGTGTATCGCTTCCGCGGGTGCTCAGGGTGCGCTGTTTCGCTGCTCTGGCCCGGGACGCACTGCCTCCGGGCCCGCGCCACGCGCACCCACCAGCACGTCAGCGATCAGGAGTCCCCGTGAAACGCACCGCAGTCTCCGCAGCCGCCGTCCTCACCGCCGCACTCGGCCTCGCCGCAGCCGCCCTGGTGCCGGCGGGCGCCGCCGCCGGTGGGCACGGCGCCAAGGACCGGCAGCGCGCCGTGACCTTCGACGTGGTCAGCGACGTCCAGGGGGACACCGCCGATCTCGGGCGGGCGCTGGACCAGATGAAGGGGCTGCCGGGCAAGAGCAGCGCCCTGGTGGTCAACGGCGACATCACCAACCGCGGATATCCGCAGGAATACGCGGAGGTGCGCAAGACGATCAACGCGCATCCGCACCCGAAGAACACGTTCTTCACCATCGGCAATCACGAGTTCTACGTGCCGAAGTACTGCAACCCGAACAAGCTCTGCCAGAGCACCTGGCCCAACGGCACCAAGGAGAGCGAGCTCTTCCAGAACTTCTACGACTTCACCGGCCTCGACCAGGTCTATTACGAGCGCGTCGTGGACGGCGTGCCGATGCTGATGCTCGGAACCGAGAAGTACATGAAGTACCACGACGCGACGAAGTGGGACGAGGTGTGGTTCAGCGATGCGCAACTCGCTTGGCTGGACCGGCGGTTGGCGCACTGGCAGCGCAAGGGCAAGCCGGTGATGGTCTTCTCGCACCACGTCCTGCCCGACACGGTTTCCGGCACCCGCAACAAGATGTACGGCGGCGACTACCTCCAGGCCGATCGGGTGCTCGGCATTCTCGGCAAGTACAAGGATGCGGTGCTCTTCACCTCGCACACCCACTGGAGCCTGGGCCTTTCCGACTGGGCGGTGCGCAAGGTGGTGCCCGGGACCGGAAACCTGGAGGGGTTCACGGTCGTCAACACCGGTGCGGTGCAGACCTCGTTCACCGATGACGGGAAGGGCGGCGAGACCTCGGTCTCCGGCGCCGAGAACACCGGCCTTCGGGTGCAGGTCACCAAGGGCGAGGTGGTCGTGAAGGCCCGCGACTACCTGCGCAACCAGTGGCTGAAGGAGCTGCGCATCCCGCTGCACCGGAACCGCTGACCCGCCGGCACCGGCACCGGCACCGGCACCGGCAGCGACACCGGCAGCGACACCGGCAGCGACACCGACACCGACCCTGACACCGGCCGGGCGCGGCGCCCACCCCACCACGGCGCCCCGCCCGGCCCGCGTCTCTGGCCCCCTCGTGCGAGACCATCGCATTCCGGCCACCGGTTCGGCGCGAAAGCCGGCACTCAAGCCGACACTCAAGTCGGCCGCCCCGGCCAGCCGTCCGGGCGGGTTCCCCCGTTCGGCCGCCGGGGCCAACCACCCGATTCGGTCACCCAATTCAGCCCGCCCCAGCCCGCCCTTCCACCCCCGTCCGCCCTGCGTTAGCGCAGGTGCACCGCATTGTCCAGCGATCCGTCAACTGCGTCCGACCAGGCGTGAAGTAGGGAAAAATGCACGGGCAAGCGGGTGGGTAATCCCTGACGTCGCCGGGTAGTGCTGTGGCGGTTGGGATCAGTGTGGCTGGGGGGATAGCGTGCTCACGCGAAGGAGTGGCTGCTACCCCTCCCCTTTTCGTACGCGTGTACGTATGCGTGTACGCGGCACGTAGGCATGCGCCGGGCACGTGCCCTCCGCCCCCGCCACGAGTTCCGTGCATCCCCCCGTACCTCTGTGAAAGGTGGGCAAACCATGGCGCAGCCGTTTGAGCTGCCGGATTTCTACGTGCCTTATCCGGCGCGGCTGAACCCGCATGTCGAGGCGGCCCGCGAGCATTCCCGCGCCTGGGCCCGCGAGATGAACATGCTGGAGGGTTCCGGCATCTGGGACCAGAGCGATCTGGACGCCCATGACTACGCCCTGCTCTGCGCGTACACCCACCCGGACACCTCGGCCGAAGCCCTTTCGCTGGTGACCGACTGGTACGTGTGGGTCTTCTTCTTCGACGACTACTTCCTGGAGAAGTTCAAGCGCACCCAGGACCGCACGGCCGGCAAGGAACACCTCATCCGGCTGCCCGAGTTCATGCCCATGGACCTGGCGACCCCGATGCCCGAGCCGGCGAACCCGGTCGAGGCCGGCCTCGCCGACCTGTGGCGGCGGACCGTGCCGAGCATGTCGCTCGACTGGCGGGCCCGCTTCGCCGAGAGCACCGAGAACCTGCTCAACGAGTCGCTGTGGGAGCTGTCCAACATCAACGCGGACCGGGTGTCCAACCCGGTCGAGTACATCGAGATGCGCCGCAAGGTCGGCGGGGCGCCCTGGTCGTCGGGGCTCGTGGAGTACGCGGTGGGCGCCGAGGTGCCGGCCCAGGTGGCCGCGTCCCGCCCGCTGCGGGTGCTGTGCGACGCCTTCTCCGACGCCGTCCACCTGCGCAACGACCTCTTCTCCTACCAGCGTGAGATCGAGGAGGAAGGCGAGCTCAGCAACGGTGTGCTCGTCCTCGAACGCTTCCTCGGCTGCTCCACACAGGAGGCCGCGGACGCCGTCAACGACCTGCTGACCTCGCGGCTCCACCAGTTCGAGAACACCACCCTGCTCGAACTCCCGCCGCTCTTCGTCGAGCAGGGGCTCACCCCGCAGGAGTGCGCCGACGTGCTGCTGTACGTCAAGGGGCTCCAGGACTGGCAGTCCGGCGGGCACGAGTGGCACATGCGCTCCAGCCGCTACATGAACGGCGGCGGCGCCGGCGCCCCGTCGGGCCTCACCCCCTGGGGTCCGTTCGTGCTGACCGGCATCGGCACGGAATCGGCCAACATCAAGTCGCTGATCGCCCTCACCGGCGCCAAGCGGCTGCGCTCGTACTCCCACACCCCGTACGAGAAGGTCGGCCCCTCCGTCATCCCGCCGCTCGACCCGCCGTTCCCGCTCCGGCTCAGCCCGCACCTGGAGGGCTCGCGCCGGCACGTACTCGACTGGGCGGCGCGGATGGGCCTGCTGGAGGCGCAGCCCGGCGTCCCCGGCTCTGACGTGTGGGACGCGCGCAAGATGGCGGGTTACGACCTCGCGCTGTGCTCGGCCGGCCTCGACCCCGACGCGACGCAGGACGAACTCGACCTCAGCGCCGGCTGGTTGGCCTGGGGCACCTACGGCGACGACTACTACCCCGTGGTCTTCGGCAACACCCGCGACCTGGCCGGCGCCAAGCAGTGCACCCAGCGGCTTTCGGCCTGCATGCCGCTGGAGGAGTCGACCGCGCCGCCGGAGCCGGTCAACGCCCTGGAGCGCGGCCTGATCGACCTGTGGGCGCGCACCACGGGCACCATGGAGCCGGCCGCCCGGAGGGCCTTCCGCACGGCGGTCGACGACATGATCGAGAGCTGGCTGTGGGAGCTGGAGAACCAGTACCACAACCGCATCCCCGACCCCATCGACTACATCGAGATGCGCCGCAAGACCTTCGGCTCCGACCTCACGATGAGCCTGTGCCGGCTGCGCCACAGCCAGCAGGTGCCCCCGGAGGTCTACCGCAGCGGCCCGGTGCGCGCCATCGAGAGCGCCGTCTCCGACTACGCGACGCTGCTCAACGACGTCTTCTCGTACCAGAAGGAGATCGAGTACGAGGGCGAGATCCACAACGGCGTCCTGGTGGTGCAGAACTTCTTCGGCGTCGACTACCCCACGGGGCTGCGCCTGGTGCACGAGCTGATGGAGGCCAGGCTCAGCCAGTTCCTGCACGTCGCGGAGCACGAACTGCCCGTTCTCTACGACGACTTCGAGCTCACGCCGGCGGCCCGTGCCGAGGTGGACACGTACGTGGCCGAGCTCAAGGACTGGATCGCCGGCATCCTCAACTGGCACCGCGAGTGCGCCCGCTACAAGGAGTCCGACCTGCGGCGCAACTTCGCCCCGAAGGCCGGCCACCTGCCCACGGGGCTCGCCGACTCGGCGGCGGCGACGGCACTGGCGGCGCTCCGGACGGCTGCTCCTGCGACACCCGCCGCTCCCGCGGCACCCGTCGCCCCTGCGGCACCTGCTGCTCCCGTAGCCCCTCTCGTCCCTGCCGCCGCTGTGGCCACCGCGACCCAGGCCGCGTCCCAGGACCCCTGGACCGCGCCCGGCCCCTCGGGCCTCGGCACGTCGGCGGCCCGGATCGCGGAACGGCTGGCCTCGTAGCCGATCGCTGACCGGCCGCCCCACCCGGCCGCCCCACCCGGCCGCCCCACCCGGCCGCCCCACCCGGGCGACCGTCTGGGCGACCGTCTGGGCGGACACACCCCCGCTCCCGCTGTGGGCCGTTCGACCTGCGGTGGGGGTGGGGGTTCGTGCTGGGAGCGGGGGCCGTGGGGGTGGGGGCTAGGGAGGCGGGGCGGGTGGTCGCGGGTTGTGCGGCTCGTGTGCAGTGCCCGGTCGGATGTGAACGGGCTTGCAGAGTAGGGCAGTTCAATGCACACCCCATGCTCGCCCTAGGAACCTCCGCTGCTCCTCGTTGTGCATTCATTGGGCTTTCGATGCTCACTGGCTAGGCCCACCAGGCTTGCACCGGGCGTACATTGCGAGTGGCAGTGCGCAAGGGAGAGCCAGCATGTCCGACGTCAGGGACACCCAGCACGCAGGTATCCGCATCCGCGAGATCCGACTCGTCCGCGACTACTCGCTGGCCGAGCTCGGCCAGCGTTCGCACGTCTCCACCAGTCAACTGTGCCGTGTCGAGAACGGGGAGCGGCCCGCGAGCGCCAGTGTGCTGGCCGCCGTGGCACGCGCCCTCGGGGTCACCCTCTCCGTACTGCACGGGCAGCCGTACGTCCACATGCTCCAGAAGGACCAACTCGATCGGTTGCTCGCGCCGATCAGCAGCGCCCTCGATGCGTGGGACATCCCGCCGGACGACGATCTGCCGCCGGAAACCCTGGACACGGTGGCCGGGCGGGTCTCCGGCCTCGTGCGGCTGCGGTCGCGGGGCGAGTTCGCGCAGCTCGCCGAGGGGTTGCCGGGCGTGATCGGGGCCACCGCGCGTGCCGTGCAGACCCACGCGACCCCCGGCGCGGGGCGGGAGCGCGCGCACTACCTTCAGGCCGAGGCGGCCCGTACCGCCGCGATCCTCGCCTACCGGCTCGGCTACATGGACCTCGCCCGGCTCGCCCTCGCCCGCATGGCCGCCGCCGCGCCGCACTCGGGTGACCCACGGCAGGTGGCCGTCGAGCGGTACGAGCGCGCCGTGATCACCCACGCGGAGGCTTCGCGCCCCGATCGCGGGCTGGCGCTGGTGCGGCAGGCGCTGCGGGACCTGCCGGCCGACGGCGACCCGCAGACGTCGGCGGTGCGCCGGCCCCGGGGGCGGCGCGCCGCCGCGCTGGTGGCCCGGCCGCGGCCGCGCCCCGCGGGGCCCCCCGGGGGGGGACACGCAGCCGAACTCGTGGCGGCAGGCGTACGCGCCGACGCGGCAGAGGACCCGCCGGGCAGCCGGTACGCCCTCTCGTTCGGCGAACTCAACGTCTCTCTGGGCCGGCTGGACGTGGCGCTGCTTCAGGATGACCACGAGACGGCCGTCGACGTCGCCTCTCAGGTGCGCATTCCCGCTTCCTACCAGCCCACCAGGGTCGCCGGATTCTTGATCCGCAAGGCGACCGCTGAGGCGTGGACGGCGCGCCACGAAGCGGCCCTGGAATCCCTCGTGCAAGCCCGGGCGGCAGCACCTCAGTTGACGCGCTACCACCCAGACGTGCACCAGACGGTCGGCATGCTGCTACGGACGCGGCAGCGGGCCGTCGGACCGCTGCGGCAGTTCGCCGAGTGGAGCGGTGTGTAGGGGCCGGGGGATCGGTCAGCGGGCCGATACCTAGATCGGCCCGCCCGCGCCGACACCCACCGTCCCGCCCCCCTCCCCACCCCTACCGAGCCAGCAACCCCCGCAACGCCGCAGCGACCGTCGCAGGCGACTCCTCCGCCATGAAGTGGCCGCAGGTCACCGTCGTGTGGGTGAGGTCGGGGGCCCAGGTCTGCCAGCGGGCGCGGGCGTCGAAGCCGAGGGCCGCGCCCCAGTCCTGTTGGAGGACGGTCACCGGCATGCGGAGGTGGTTGCCGGCCGCGCGGTCGGCCTCGTCGTGGGTGACGTCGATGCCGGCCGATGCGCGGTAGTCGGCCACGATGGAGGGGACCGCGGCACGGCAGGCGGCCAGGTAGGCGGCGCGTACGTCGGCGGGCATGGACCTCGGGTCGTTGTTCCACAGGTCGAGGAAGTGGCCGAAGAAGAGGTCGGGGGCCGCGGCGATGAACTCCTCCGGGAAGCCCGGGGGCTGGGCCATCAGATAGAGGTGGAAGCCGACCGTCGCGGCGGTGCCGTGCATGACGTCCCACATGTCCAGGGTCGGCAGCACGTCGAGACAGGCCAGATGGGTGACGGCGGACGGGTGGTCGAGCCCGGCGCGGAAGGCGACCAGCGCGCCCCGGTCGTGCCCGGCCAGCGCGAACCGCTCGTGCCCCAGCGCCCGGGCCAGGGCCACCACGTCCGCGGCCATGGTCCGCTTCGCGTAGGTGTCGGGGCCCGCCTCGGCCGGTTTGTCGCTCGCCCCGTAGCCGCGCAGGTCGGGGCAGATCACGGTGTGGTCGGTGGCCAGTTCGGCGGCCACGTGCCGCCACATGAGGTGGGTCTGCGGAAAGCCGTGCAGCAGCACGACGGGGCTGCCGGAGCCGGCGACCGCCACGTTCAGCGCGACACCGTCGGCCACCCGCACCCGCTGGTAGGCGAAGCCCTCGATCGTGGCGGGGAGCCCGGCACGGGGCGCGGTCGGGGGCCCGGTCCGGAGCTCGGTCCGGTGCTCGGCGGGGCGTTCGGCGCGGGGCCCGGTGGGGTGGGGTGCCATGGTGCGTCGTCCTTTGCTGGGGGAGGGCGAGTCTGCCGGGGAGAGCGGGGTTGTAGGGAGGGGGTGGGGGTGGGGCGCTGGGGGTGTGCCGCGGGCTTCCGGGTGGGTTGCGGGGGGCGGGTCGCTACCAGCCTGCCGGTCGTCGATGAGCGTTCAATGAGTGCGCTCTACGGTGGGCAGGACGGGTGCCGGGCCGGTGGTGCGGGAGAGGGCAAGGGAGAGGTGGTGCGGGGTGCGGGCGGTGTTCGGGGTGCTGGGGCCGGTGGTGGCCTGGGACGGTGCGGGTGAGTCGATCGCGTTGCGCGGCCCGCGGCACCGGGCGGTCCTGGCCCGGCTGATCGTTGCCCGCCGCCGCGGCGGACCCCCCACCCCCCAGGTGGCGGGCCGGGGGGGGGGGCCGGCCCCCGGCCCCCGGCGCGCCCGGCGCC
>NZ_JBEHZD010000402.1:0-7495 GCF_040240285.1 Streptomyces sp. HSW2009
GCGGGGTTCCGGGGCTGCGGGGGGGCGCTGGCGGGGGGGGGGGGGGCCCCGCGGGGGCGGGGGGGGGGGCGGGGGGGGCGGGGCGGGCGGGGGGCCCGCGCCGGGCCCGGGGCCCGCCCCTGCCCCTCCCCCGGACTCGACTCCGTTTGAGCTTCTGATTCTTCTTCCGTTTCTGCTTCCGTTTCCGTTACGGGCTGCTGCCGCTGGGGCGGGTGTCGGTAGTACTGGCCGCCGACCTGCGGCGCGCTGTCCACGAGGGTGACCCGGGCGCCCGCCCGGGCCGCAGCCAACGCGGCGTGCAGCCCGGCCGGCCCGGCCCCGACGACCACGACCTGCCCGCGCCCCCGCTCGACCGGCGAGGCCCCCGCGACCACGCCCGCCCGCCACAGGTCATCCGCCCCCGCCGCCGGCCCCGGGCCCGGCGCGTACGCCTCCGCTCCATACGGTTCCGTCATGCCAGGTCCTCTCCCGTCGCCCCCGACCCCGGTTGGTGCTGCGATTGCGACTGTGATTCCGGTTGTGGTTCCAACTCCGGCCCGACCCCCGGCCCCGGCTCCCGCTCCGGCCCCGGCCCCGGCCCCGGCAGTACTGCCCCGTACTGCGTGGTGACGACGTCCCCCGGTGCCACCTCGCGCTGGCAGGCGCGTACGTCCGGCAGCCCGTTCAGAACGACCAGGCAGTCATGGCACACGCCGATGCCGCAGAAGAGACCGCGCCGCCGGCCCGCGCCGCGCGTGGTGCGCCACGACGTACGCCCCATGGCGAGCAGCACCGCGGCGACGGTGTCACCGGGGCGTGCGTGACGTACGAGGCCGTCCACGGTGAGCGTGAACCCACCCCGCGCATCCGCCGACGCACCAGCCACCCACTCCGCAGCCGCCCCCGCCACTCCAGGGCCAGCACCAGCACCCGCGTCGAAGCCAACACCGACCGGCCCGCCCCCGGCATCCGCGCCAACACCGCCCCCGCCACCCGGGCCGACACGGGCTCCAGCACCTGCACCAACACCAGCCCCAACATCCCCACCAGCGCCAGCGCCCCCTCCCACCACCGCATCGCCGGCCGCCAGGCCCCCACCCTCCGACTGCCGCAGGCCCGGCCGGGCCACCCGGAACGGTGCCGGGTCCAGGTGCGGGGGCTCGCCGGTGAAGAGTTCGGCGAGGAGTTCGCCGGTCGCGGCGGCGAGGCCGATGCCAGCGCCCTCGTGCCCGGCCGCGTGCCACAGCCCGGCGCGGCGCGGGTCGGGGCCGCTCACCGGCAGGTGGTCCGGGGTGTACGGGCGGAAGCCGCCGTACGCGCGGAGCACCGGCACCGCGGCCAACACCGGGAACAGCGCCGTCGCCCCGCGCGCCAACTCCCGGAGCACCACGGCCGGCACCGCCGCGTCGAAGCCCACCCGCTGCCGGCTCGAACCGATGAGCACGGTGCCGGCCGGCGTCGCCTCCACGACGGTCGAGGTCCGCAGATCGGCCTCGCTCGCGCCGACCGCGCCGACGTAGTCGGCCGCGTACACCTTGTGCCGCACCGTCCCGGCCGGCCGCGGCGCGGTGACCAGCACCAGGCCGCGGCGCGGCAGTACGGGCAGCGGGGCGCCGGCCGCCGCCGCGAAGGCACCGGCCCACGGGCCACCGGCGTTGACCACCGCACCACAGGGCACGGGGCCCGCGCTGGTCCGCACCGCACGCACCCGGCCGCGCCGATCGCACTGCACGCCGAGCGCGGTGACCCCGCTCCGCACCTCGCCGCCGCGCGCCCGCACCGCGGCCAGCAGCGCCGTCGCGGCCAGCACCGGCTGGAGTTGGGCGTCCTGCGGATAGTGCACGACGGTGCTCGCACGCGGCGTCAACTGCGGTTCGTATGAAGCGACTTCGCCCGGCGCCAGCTCCCGGGCGGTGACGCCCACCGCGCGCTGGGCGGCGGCGAAGGCGCGGAGCGCGGCCGACTCGGCGGCGCCGACGGCGCCCACGAGGCCGCCCTTGCGTTCGAACTCGCACGCCGCGCGGCCGGGCCCGAGCTCCTCGGCCAACCCGGCCAACAGGGCGGGCCAGCGGCGCAACGAGGCGAGCGCCAGATCGAGTTCGGGCCCCGGCGCCTTGTCGGAGACCAGGAGGTTGCCTTCGCCGCTCGCGGTGGTGGCCGAGGCGAGCGCGCCGCGCTCCAACACCGCCACCCGCACCCCGCGCCGGGTCAGCGCCTCGGCACAGGCGGCGCCGACGATCCCACTGCCGACGACGACCACGTCGGGGTGTTGTCCGTACGTCCATGAACCCTGCATGACCCGCACCACCGTTCTCCAGAAAGAACGGTGGTGACGCTAGTGCGGCCAGGGGGGCCGGTCAATACCGCGGTCGCCCGGGTACTCGATGAGCAGGACGGACAACACGGGTTCGTCCCCCGCGCACTCATAGATGTGGGGCCGCGAACCGGTCAGGCAGACGTAGTCGCCCGGGCCGACCTCGTACGGCTTCGCCGGCGGCCCGACCCGCAGCACCCCCTGCACGACCACGACGTGCTCCATTCCGGGATGCCCATTGGAGTGCTGCCGCTCGCCCGGCCGGACCCGCTGGTCATAGACCTCAAGCACACCGCCGCGGGGCTCGATCCGGCGCAGCATGCGCAGGTCCACGGCGCTGCTGCGGAGCACTTCGAGGCCGGCGGAGCGGACGAGCAGCACATCGGGGTGGGCGGGTTCGGCGAGCAGATCGGAGACCGGGACCTGAAGAGCGTTCGCCAGAGAGAACACGGTTTGAATGGTGGGATTGCCACTTCCCCCCTCAAGCTGCGACAGCGCGCTCTTGGCCACCCCCGACCTGCGGGCCACCTCGGAGAGCGAGAGCCCGCGCTCCACGCGCAGCGCCCGCACATTGACCCCGAGCATCCGCCCGGCCCGCTGCTGCCCGCCCTCGCCACCCGTCCCACCCGCGGGCTCGCCCCCCGCGCCCCCGCGCTCCCCGTGCGGCTCCCCCATGCTGCCCCTCCTCGGCGGTCCGCGACGTGCGGCCGGCCGCCACACTGTAACGAGCGGGGCCGGCCCCCCGGGCCACGCCCCGAGCGGCGCTCCGGGCCCGGCCCGCGGACGGCCCGGCCGGGCCTACCCGTCCCGCCCCTCCCCCTTCGGCATGCCCTCCACCAACAGCGGCGGTTCGACGCCGAGCAGCCGCGTACGGAGGGCATGGACGAGGGCGACGCGTTCGAGGTCTTCGATGGCCGACCATTCGATCTCGACCTGGCCGCGGGGCAGGCCGGCGAAGGCGTCCTCGGCCACGGTGCCGCCATCGAGGATGAAAGCGAGTTCTTCATCCTGCTCGCTCCCGATGGCGGGTTGCTGATCGACGGCGAGCAGAGCGGGCTCCTTGGGCAATCTGATGCCCAGCGCATCAGCCACCCGATGGGCAGCGTCGGGAATCGACTCCCCGGCTTGCACGATGACCCCCGGCGGGCAGCCCCACCCGTCCCGCACCACCTGGAGGACGCGCGGCCAAAGCCCCTTGGACTGGAAGTACTTGGGGTCTTCGGCCGGGCAGCGGACGAGCAGGAACACCCACACTTCACGAGGAGGGTTCGCCTGGTGGGCCGCGTGCACGGAGCGCACGATCCTCATGCGGCCTCACCGCCGCAGGTGAGGGCATGCAGCCCCACGCATTCCTGGGGCCATCGGTCGTCAAAGGTGAGCAACCCGTGCGCGGACCGACCGTCCGACCAGCACAAACCCTCCGCCGTCTCGTACTCCGCACGCCGCCGGTTGGGGCACAGTACGTTGCTGCGCAAGGCATCCGGATCGAACATCGACTCCTGGTACGCCTCGTGGAACGCGATGTCCGTCACGGGCGACCAGGCACTTCCGTCTCCGAACCGGAGGAAGAAGCGCAACGGGGTGCCCATGACCACGACACGGTGGGCGCCGTCCATCACGCACCTCCCGCAAGACGCGCGTGCCGACTTCGGGATGCGCTCACCTTCACCGAGCACCCCCTGACGTGGGGGTGCCCTTCGCGGGTGCCCTGTCGGGCTGGAGTCCCGGAGTGGCAGGCGCGGGCGAACGGCAGGAGTCGGGCCAGAGGCCGACGCACGCATCCCAGAGCGCACGTCGGCGGGCCCGCTCAGCAGGGCTTCGTCGGGGCATGACCCCGAAACTAGAACCGCCGAGCAATTCCTGTCTGTGGCACTACGACTACAGATTGCGTAAAAGTGCCACGACTACAGGCTAAGCCGCAGCGCATCCGCCATTTCGCGCATCTCTGGAGTGAGGGTACGTCGACCGGCAATGACAGCCTGAAGGGTGTCCCGAGCAAATGTCTGATTCGGAAACCACTGAGGTGAAGCCTTCCGCACTTGACTCAACTTGTCGAACGCTTCTACGAACTGCCCCAGCCGGGCATGCGCCCTAGCGATATCAAGTTCATGCCGGTTGCGCACGCTCTTCGTGGGGCGTACGGAGAAGATCGGAAGCCCTTCCGAAAGCCGGAGCGCCGCATCGGGTCGATCCCTTATCAACTCGTTCTCCACGGTCCACATGCGCATGGTCGTGGGGCCGAACGTCCGCGCGTTCTCGTGTTCGGGGCAGACCTCGCGGCCGATGGCCGTTGCGGCAGTTCGGGCGAACCTCAGCATGTCCGTCGCCACGTCTTTGTGGTTGTTGCGTGCTGCCGCCCCAGAGGCCCTGACCAGCATCAGGCCCCACGCAGCCAATTCCCCACTCGTGGCCCGGGAGATACGGGGTTCCATGTCGTCCGCCCACTGCGTGGCGAGCGTCTGCGCCTCGCCCAGACGCCCTTGCCTCATCAGCAACCACGCCAAGGTGTTGACGCTCGCGGACGCGCCCAGCCGGTCCTGCGCCTCCTCGACGGCACGCTTGGCCACCAATTCCGCAATGTCGAACTGCCGCGTGTGCGTGAGCGCACCAGCCGCGAGCCGCAGCACACGGGCGCGAACCTCTCGGCCGTCATAAGCCAAGGTGTCAGCGTCGCGCAGCAATGCGGGGAGAACCGCCGCGAGTTCGACGAACTGGTGCTCACGATAGAGAGAAATGCCTTCTTCGAGGACCGCCGCAACCCCTTCAGGCGTTGCCGCATCGACATCGTCTCTTGCCGGAGGGGCCATAACAGCGGCTCGTACCGGAAGCCACAATTCGCTTGTGCCGGGCTGGGGACCCTCCTCGTGAGGTTCGGCGACCAGGTCCATCGTTGACAGACGCAGCGTCCGCGCGAGCGCATGCAGCGTTTCCATCCGGGCACCGTCGCGGTCCCCCTGCTCCAACTTTCGAATGGTGGAGACGCTGACTCCGGAGTGGGTGGCTAGCTCTGACTGGGTGAGCCCTGCACGCTTGCGGGCTTCCTTGACCTTCTTCCCCACATACGTCATGACGTCAGCGTACGACCGGAAGCCCCGCCCGAACGGCAGCCCAGGAGTCCCGCCCCGGCCCCGGGGCCTCAGCCCGCCCCGGGGTTGCGCGGTCGGGGTGGCGCCCGGGGGCGGTCGGCCGCGCGTACTGGGCAGCGCACGGCGCTGGTGGTGAAGTGCTGTCATGACGTCAACGGAGACGAGCCAGGGGCCAGGGGACGGGACGCCGCAGGAACCGTCGGGCGGCCGGCCGCGGGCGGGGGCGGGCGGCCCCCCCCCCCCCCCGCCGGGGCCGCGCGGCGGATCGGTTCGGCAGGTCGTGACAACGGTCTGGCAGCAGGCGCGGCGTGCACCGCGTGCCCGTTCCGCCGTACGGGTACCGTTGCCGCTGACACGCCCGACGGACGCGACGGTCGATCACTACATCTCAGGCGGTGGATGACGTGCTAGTGCAGGGATTCAACGAGCTGATGTTCTGGGTCTCCTGGGGCCTACTGCTCTTCAGCCTGTTCGCCTTCATCGACGCGGCGATCCGCCGCGAGGACGCGTACCGGGCCGCGGACAAGCAGACCAAGCCCTTCTGGCTGATCCTGCTGGGCATCGCGACGGCGGCCAATCTGTTCCTGTCGGTGATGTCCTTCATCCCGATCATCGGGCTCATCGCGACGATCGTGTACATGGTGGACGCCCGGCCGGCGATCCGGCAGGTCTCCGGCGGCCGTGGGGGTGGCCGCCGCGGCGGCGCAAGCTCCGCCGGGCCGTACGGTCCGTTCAACGGCCGCTGACCCCGCGCCCCACTCCCGACCGGTCTCCCCGCACCGCATGCGCGGACCGGTCAACCGGCCGACAGGCTGCTGAGCTGATCACCGAGCCGACCAGGCTGACCAGGTCGACCAGGCCGATTCGAGGGCTGCCGGGACCCCGCCCCGCGCCGCCCGGCCGGTCGCCCACCGGCCACCCTGCCGCTCCCGCCCCACCATCCCCACCGGCCGCTTGCGCCGCTCCCACCCCGCCTGCCCGCTGGGCCACCGCCAATCCGTCCCACCTGCCGCACGGGACAACCGGCCACCACCGCCCCGCTCCCCCGTGCGGGCCTGCGCCCCGCGCGCCCACGGCCGGACACGCCTCCGCCTCACGCGCCCGCGCCCACGCTTCCTCTCGTACGCGCAGACCCGGCCCGTACCCCCACCGCCTCGCGCGCGTACGCCGCGTCCCGTACCACCCACCACGCCCGTACGCCGCGGTGCCGCGCCCCAAAAAACGCAGTCGACCCGCACCCGTATGCCCCCTGCCGCACCCCCACGAAGCAGCCCACCCGCCCAGCGGCGCCCAGGCACCGCACCCCGCCAGACCGCGTCCGCGCTGCCGGGCCGCCGGGCCAGATCAACCGGCCAGATCAACCGGCCGGGTCGGGGCCGCGCTGCCCAGGAGGAGGACGGCCACATCGTCCGTCAGCTCGCCGCCGTTGAGTTCGCGCACCTGCCTGACGGCCGTGTCCAGCAGCTTCTCGCCGCAGAGGCCGGCCGCGAGGAGGGAGCCGATGAGTTCGACCATGCCTTCCTCGCCCAGCCGGTCCGAGCCCGTGCCGACGTGGCCCTCTATCAAGCCGTCGGTGTACATCAGCAGGCTCCACTCCGCGCCGAGCTCCACTGTCCGGCAGGGCCAGCGGGCGCCGGGGAGCAGGCCGAGGGCGGGGCCGCCGTCCTCGTACGGCAGCAGGGTGGGCGGCTGGCCGGGGCGGGCGAGCAGCGGGGCGGGGTGGCCGGCCAGGAACAGGCCGGCGCTGCGGCCGTCGGGAGCGATGTCCGCCGTGCACAGCGTCGCGAAGATCTCGTCGTCGTCGCGCTCGTGCTCCAGCACCTCCTGGAGGGTGCTCAGCAGCGCTTCGCCGCTCAGCCCGGCCAGCGTCAGCGCCCGCCAGGCGATGCGCAGCTCGACGCCGAGCGCCGCCTCGTCCGGGCCGTGGCCGCAGACGTCGCCGATCATGGCGTGCACCACGCCGTCGGGGGTGCGCACCGTGTCGTAGAAGTCGCCGCCGAGCAGCGCCCCGCGGGGGCCGGGGGGGGGGGGGGGGGGGGGCCGCGGGGCGGGGGCCGGGGGGCGCGGGGGGGGGGGGGCGGCCCCGCCCCCCCCGGGCGGGGGGCCCGCGCGCCCC
>NZ_JBEHZD010000403.1:0-7494 GCF_040240285.1 Streptomyces sp. HSW2009
GGGGCCCGCGCCCCCGGGCGCCGGCACGGCGGGGTGGGCCCGTCCCGCTCCCCCCGCCCGGGGGGGGGCGAACCGCAGGAATCCCACCGCCTGCGCCGCATGCAGGGCCCGCAGCGGCAACTGCGTGTCGCCGACCGTACGGGACCAGATCTCCCGGCCGATGCGGTCCCGCTCGGTACGCGTGCGCTGCTCCGGCGCCAGCGCCTCGTCCCGGGCCCGGAACTCCGCGACCGCCGCCGCCACCATCGCGCGCACCGCCGCCGAGTCCGGCAGCCCCGGCACCCGCTGCCAGCCACCGCGGGGCGGCAACACGCCGGCCCACGGCGGCCCGGTCACCGGCTCGGGCGCGTACACCGTCAGGCCGGCCGGCCCATCAGCCCGCCCCGCCCCGGCCCCGGCGCGCTGCCGCGCCTCATCGATCGCATCGGCGAACTGACCGGCCGAGACCGTACGGTCCCACTCCCCCGACGCCTCGTCCGCGACCGCCTCCGCGGCCCCGGCGGGCGCCCCCATCTCGGAGCGCGCCGGCCCGGAAGCTATCGGTCCGGAAGCTGTCGCTGGCACGGCCGGGCCCGGTGCCAGCGTCGCCGTCCTGATGGCGAGGACCTCGAACGACGCCGGCCGCCCGAACACCGCGAGCACTCCGCCGGCCCGGGGCCCGGCACCGACCCCGGTCGCCTGGACCCGCACGGCCGCGGCGCGGTCGTAGTGGATCAGCCGGGCCAGGAAGGCGGCGAGATCGGCCGCCTCCCTGGCATCGGCGAAGTGGAGCGCTGGCGCCGTCATGCGGCGACGGCCCCCTCCGACTGGTCGTCGCGCTTGCGCTTGCCCCTGACGGGCGTCTCCTCGACGAACTCCGACAGGAACTTCTCCTCCACCCGGGTCAGCCGCCGGGGCCGCCCCGCTTCGAAGTCGAAGGGCACGACGACCGTGGAGGCCCGTACGTACACGGTGTCCTCGTCCTTGATCTCGTACGCCAGCGTCAGCGACGCGGCGCCGATCTTGGTCACCCAGGTCTCCACGGTGACCGGCGCGTGCCGGTGCACGAGCGGCTTGCGGTAGTCGATCTCGTGCCGGGCCACGACGGAGCCGCCCTCGAACGCCTCGTCGTCGGTCTCGGTCGCCAGCCGCCACATCAGGTCCACCCGCGCCTCCTCCAGATAACGGAGGAAGACGACGTTGTTGACGTGACCGAAGGCGTCCATGTCCGACCAGCGGATCGCGCACGAGTACACATGTCGCGCCATGGTGGTCAGCCCCTGGTGAGCTTCTTGTACGTGGCGCGGTGCGGACGCGCCGCGTCCGGGCCGAGCCGCTCGACCTTGTTCTTCTCGTACGACTCGAAGTTGCCCTCGAACCAGAACCACTTCGACTCGCCCTCGTACGCGAGGATGTGCGTCGCGACGCGGTCCAGGAACCACCGGTCGTGGGAGACGACCACGGCGCAGCCCGGGAACTCAAGGAGCGCGTTCTCCAGCGAGGAGAGCGTTTCGACGTCGAGGTCGTTGGTCGGCTCGTCGAGGAGCAGCAGGTTGCCGCCCTGCTTGAGGGTGAGCGCCAGGTTGAGGCGGTTGCGCTCACCGCCGGAGAGCACGCCGGCGGGCTTCTGCTGGTCGGGGCCCTTGAAGCCGAAGGCGCTGACGTACGCCCTGGAGGGCATTTCGACCTGGCCGACGTTGATGTAGTCGAGCTCGTCGGAGACGACGGCCCACAGCGTCTTCTTCGGGTCGATGTTGGCGCGGGTCTGGTCGACGTAGGAGATCTTGACGGTGTCGCCGACCTTGATCGAACCCGAGTCGGCCGTCTCAAGCCCCTGGATCATCTTGAACAGCGTGGTCTTGCCCGCACCGTTCGGACCGATGATGCCGACGATGCCGTTGCGCGGCAGCGTGAAGGAGAGGTCGTCGATGAGGACCTTGTCGCCGAACGCCTTGGAGAGGTGCTCCACCTCGACCACGATGCTGCCCAGTCGCGGGCCCGGCGGGATCTGGATCTCCTCGAAGTCCAGCTTCCTGGTCTTCTCCGCCTCGGCGGCCATCTCCTCGTAACGGGTCAGTCGCGCCTTGGACTTGGCCTGCCGGCCCTTGGCGTTGGAGCGGACCCACTCCAGCTCTTCCTTGAGGCGCTTGGCGCGCTTGGCGTCCTTCTGCCCCTCGACCTTCAGCCGGGCGGCCTTCTTGTCGAGGTAGGTCGAGTAGTTGCCCTCGTACGGGTGGGCACGGCCGCGGTCGAGTTCGAGAATCCACTCGGCGACGTTGTCGAGGAAGTACCGGTCGTGGGTGACGGCGACGACGGTGCCCGCGTACTTGGCGAGGTGCTGCTCAAGCCACTGGACGGACTCGGCGTCCAGGTGGTTGGTGGGCTCGTCGAGCAGGAGCAGGTCGGGCGCTTCGAGCAGCAGCTTGCACAGCGCCACGCGACGCCGCTCACCACCGGAGAGGTTGGTGACGGGCCAGTCGCCCGGCGGGCAGCCGAGGGCGTCCATCGCCTGTTCGAGCTGGGTGTCCAGGTCCCAGGCGTTGGCGTGGTCAAGGTCCTCCTGGAGCTTGCCCATCTCCTCCATCAGCGCGTCCGAGTAGTCCGTCGCCATCAGCTCGGCGACCTCGTTGAAGCGCCTGAGCTTCCCCATCAGCTCGGCGGCGCCGTCCTGCACGTTCTGCAAGACGGTCTTGGACTCGTCCAGCGGCGGCTCCTGGAGGAGCATGCCCACACTGAAGCCGGGCGCGAGGAAGGCATCACCGTTGGAGGGCTGCTCAAGGCCGGCCATGATCTTGAGGACGGTCGACTTGCCCGCACCGTTGGGGCCGACGACACCGATCTTCGCGCCCGGCAAGAAGTTCAGGTTGACGTCGTCGAGGATCACCTTGTCGCCATGGGCCTTTCGGGCCTTGCGCATGGTGTAGATGTACTCAGCCAAGAGAAACCGTCCGGCAATCATGAGAGTGGGCAGATAGAACCATCTTGCCGTACGCGTAGAGCTGGGCGAAAACCAGTAATGGTCCCCGTCCGCCAGCCCTACGCCCCGGCTCCTTCCCGCACTACCGCACGTGACCGACAGCAGGCCACACGTGTCCACCGCCGCCCCATCCGGGGCCACCACCCGGCGACCACGCGAACGCCCCGATCACGCACGGACACCAACAGGCTACGCGTCGCTACTGACAGTGACCGTGCCCGCGCTTCCCAGCCACCGCTCGGGCACCGCTCCGCCCACGTCGCGCCGCCGGCGCAGCTCGACCCGGCAGCTCCTCCCGGCAGCCCGCTCAGCAGCCCGCCCCGGCAGAGCTCGGCTCCACACGGCCACCGATCACCCGCCGAAACCGGCCGGCCATCACCGGCCAACGACCACCCGGCCATCCGGCCACCCCGGCCACCCGGTCGTGACGCTGCCACGCCCCACGCGCCCCGGAGACGGCTCACGCCTGCGGCGGCTGTGCCTTCCTCCGCCGCACCAGGAACACGGTCCCGCCGCCGACGAGCACCAGCGCCCCGGCTATCCCCGCGATCAGCGGCACGGAACTGTCACTGCCGGTGTCCGCCAGGTCGCCGTCCTCGGCCGCGGTCTGCGGGGTGGCCGCCGCACTCTCGGGCGTGCTCACCGGGGCCTTGCCGAGCTGCGCCGACGGCCGGTTGCCGGCGGCGGCCTTGGTGTCGGTGGCTCCGGTGCCGGTCGCCCCGGCGGCCGGTGTCACCGCGCTGCCGGCCCGGCAGTGCAGCACCCCGCCGAACGTCTTCTCGTAGCCATCGGGCCCGGTGAGCGCGAACGCGTACGCCTGGTCCTCCGCCGCGGGCACGGCGACGGTCTCGGTCTTGCCCGCGGCCAGCGTGTGCGGCTGTTGCGCCAGCTCGTACGTCAGGGGCGCGTCGCCCCGGTTGGCAACGGTGACGTCCACGCCGCCCTTGGCGCAGTTCTTGCGGGCGAAGACGGCGGGTACGGGCCCGTTCTGCGCCCAGGTCGCGGCGGCTTTCGCCGAGACGGTGCTCTCGCTCGAACCGGCGAGTATCTGCGTCTGGCTCTTGGCGTGCTGGCCTATGCCCGTGAAGACCCGGCCGACGGGCACCTTGGTCGCCGCCTCCGCGGTGAGCACGGCCGTACCGTCCGGCGTTCCCGCCGGCATGTCGAGGTAGAGCTTGGTCCCGTTGGTCGCCCGGCTGATCGGCCTGCCGTTCTTGCCCACGATCTTCACGCCTGAGGGCACGGTGGTCGTCGGCGGGGCGATGGTGACGCTGCTCGCGTTCGTCCGCACGGTCACCGGGCCGATGCGCTCGCCCGGCTTTCCGGCAATCGCGGGCGGATCGAGGGTGAGCGACGCCTTCGGTTCCCGGACCTTGCGCGCCGCCTCGTACAGGTAGTCGGCGAGTTTCTCCGCCTGCCGGTCGACCGCATTCACCCGCGCCCGGTCCGAGTAGCGCCAGATGGCCACCTGCGTACCGGCTGCTGCGGACTTCTCACTCAGCGTGCCCGTGCCGGCTGCTCGGGCCAGTCGATCGAGGTCGTTTATCTGCGGGTAGGAGTGCTGGAGAATCCAGCGGATCTTTCCCGCATTGCGGTTGTTGTGCAATGCGGAGGCGCTCCACGGCACTTCCTGGTACTTCGCCTGGTCCTGTGTCGTGTTGTGGATGTCGACGGAGTAGCTCTGGAGCGTGCCGCCATTGTCGACGGACATCTCGAATAGGCCGGCGCTGATCCGCTCCGCCTTGCCGCCCTCACGGACGACCACGCGGTCGAAGGTCGTCAGGCCGCCGAGCGTCGCCGTCGCGCCACCGTGGTTCACAGGCACGTCATCCGCCACGGCCGGCCCCGCCAGGGCGATCACACCCGCCGCGACCAGCCCGGAGGACAAGGCCGCGGCGGCCAGGCGGCCGGTTCCCCGCCTCATGACAGAAAGCATGGTTTTCCCTTCCAGGGCAGGCGCGAGCAGTCCACCGGGTGCGGGCGCCTGGCTGGCGAACTCAAAACTCGGGAGCACTCGTTGCTAGGACGAAGATCCTAAGTAGGGTCCCGTCATGGGTCCCCGGGATCTCGGGTCCGCCCACTGATCCGAATCGGAATCGTTATCCGAATCAGGGTTCACGGGCCACGATTATCGATAAATCCCCTGCGATTCATGGGGATGTCGTCCCCATAGTCGAGTTTTCTGCCATTGCTCCCTAGCCGCCTCCTGCGGTCGCGGCCACCGCATAGGATTCAACTCCCGTTGGCACGGCTGCCAAAGAAGGTTCAGCCGGGGCGCCGGGCAGCGGTTTGACCTGAGTGATCCGCCGGAAGGCTGACGTTCCGCGCGAAAGGTCATGGCCGATGCCGATGGCGTCGAGATCCGCCGAGAACCACTTCTTTCCGTCCCGCTCCTGTTCGTGAATGCGCAACCTGCCCCGCACGATGAGGGGTTCGCCGAGCGCGACGGACGCGGCCACGTTCGCCGCCAGCCCCCGCCATGCGCGCACCGTGTAGAAGCTGGTGCCGCCATCTGCCCACTGGGCGCGCTCCCGATCCCAGCGGCGTGCCGTCACCGCGAGGCGGAACCGCACCACCGCCACGCCCGCACCCGTCTCCCGGTAGTCAGGGGGCGTCGCCACATTGCCCACCACCGTCACTTCCGTCTCGTTCACGGCTTCTCGTCTCCTTGCGTCCACTCGTTGACTCGGCTGCTCGGCTGCTCGGCTGTTATCCGGTCCCGCCGCAGTGCAGCAACGCACAGCGGCGGGGCAGCCCGGCCCCACCGCGGCACGTCACGTCACCACGCATCCAAGGCCGGGGAGCGGCCCGAGCTCCTGATTCCGCGTCGGCGTGGGGCTCCGATGGGAACGCCCCACCCACTCGACGCACGAACGAGTCCGGGCCGCCTGCCCACACCCTCGGCCTGCACGGCAACCACCATGCAGATCACGGGTGTTGGCCTCCGCGCCCGCCCCGGAACCGCCTGCTCTGAGTGCTTCGTCGGTCGGGTCCGCCGCGGATGACCCCATCGTGGACGCCCCGCAAGAATCCCGCTGCGCCCTGTGGATAACCGGGCGCCTGTGGACAACTCCGTCACCCTTGCAAAACCGGCCTAGGCTCCCCCTCATGCAGCACGTACGGCTCGACCGCAGGCTCCGGCCTCGCCCCGAGACACCCCGACACCGCCGCGCCGCCATACGGCCACGGCGACGCGACCCCACACCACTGGAAGGAGCAGACCCGTGCCCGTAACCCTTGGACCGCACGAGCGGTCATCCCGCACACCGGCCCCGAGGAAACGGGGACCGGCGGGTGGCGGGTGGTCAGGCGCGCAGCGCTGCGAGCAGTCGACTCAGTGCCGCCCAGGTCCGGTCGAGGTCGGCCGGGTCGGTGGAGGAGGCGAGCCAGAGCGCTGCCTCGTTCATGGCGCCCGACAGCAGATGGACCAGCGGAGCGACGGGCTGGGGCGTGATGACCTCCGCGTCCACCAGGGACGTCAGCGCCTCGGCGAGGTGGCGCGCCGACGTCGCCTCGTCCATCTCTCGCCACTGGCTCCACCCCAGCACGGCCGGCCCGTCCACGAGCATGATCCGCTGCACGTCCGGCGCGGCGGTCGCGACGAGGAACTCCCGGCAGCCGGCGGTGAACTGGTCCCACGGATCACGCTGCGCCTCGGCGGTCGCCGCGACCCGCTGCCCCACCTCCGTCTGCACCGACTCCAAGACGGCACGGAAGAGCTCGGCCTTGCCGGCGAAGTGATGGTAGAGCGCCCCCTTGGTCACTCCCACCGCACTGACGATCTCCGCCAGGCTCACGGCGGCATACCCGTCACCTGCGAATCTGCGCCTGCCCTCGCGTAGCAACGCCTGCCGGGTCTGCTCCCGCTGTCGCGCTCGAACGCCGTGCTGCGGCATGGTTCCCCTTCCCCGCCACCCTTTGACATACCAAGGGTACGCGAATACCGTTCTTCACATACCGAAGGTAGGCGAAAGAGGTCCCGACATGAAACTGACCAGCTTCTATCCGGTGATCGGCACGGCTCGGCTCGCGGAGTCCCATGATTTCTACACGCGCCTGCTGGGGTTCGAGACGACGTTCTCCGCGGACTGGTACGTGAGCATGCGCCATGCCGACGACCCCACGCGCGAACTCGCACTCCTGGACCACACCCACCCCACCGTCCCCGAGGGCCACCGCGCGCCCGCACAGGGACTGCTTCTCAACTTCGAGGTCGCCGACGTGGACGCGGAGTGGGAGCGGCTCGTCACGACCGAGGGCCTGCGTCCACTGCTCGCGATACGCAGCGAGGACTTCGGCCAGCGCCACTTCATCGTGTCCGACCCCAACGGCGTACTGATCGACGTGATCACGCCCATCGAGCCCACGCCCGAGTTCGCCGCGCAGTACGCCGACCAGTAGTTCACCGGCGGGGGCCCCCCCGGCGGGGGGGGGGCCCCCCCCCCACCCCCCCCGCCCCCCCCCCCCCCCGGGGGGGCCCCCCGGGGGGGGCCGGGGCCCCCCCCCGCGCGGGGGGGGCCGGGGGGGGGGGGGGGGGG
>NZ_JBEHZD010000404.1:0-7482 GCF_040240285.1 Streptomyces sp. HSW2009
GGAGCACGGAGCACGGAGCACGGAGCACGGAGCGGGCGGCGCAGCCTCGCGCGCGAGGTGCGGAGTACGGGGCGCCGCGGGGCTGGGCACGGAGCACGCTCCGACGCTCACGCTCAGATGGCCAGCCTCGCGTACGGAGCGTGAAGCTGCGTGTACGACGCCAGTCCGGTCTCGCGCGCGGGGCCGTCGAACGGAGCCACCGAACGTGAACGGAACCACCGGGACTGGACCGCCGAACGGGCCGCCACGCGGGCGGTGCGGACGCTGCGTGGCGGGGAGCGTCGCACGCGTTGTCAGTGTCGTGGTGTGCAATGGAACGCGTGCCCGCGCTCGATGAACCCCTGAAGAAGATCGTCGGCGGCAACACCGCGAAGGTGATGGCCGCCCACCTCGACCTGCACACCGTCGGTGACCTGTTGCACCACTACCCGCGGCGGTACGCGGAGCGTGGCGAGCTCACGCGTCTCGCCGACCTGCCGCTGGACGAGCACGTCACGGTGGTCGCGCGGGTGGCCAAGGCGGTGAAGAAGACGTTCAACAACGGCAAGGGCGTCCGGCTGGAAGTGGTGGTCACCGACGGCAGTGGGGCGCTGACCCTGGTGTTCTTCGGCCGGAGCGTCTTCCATCACGAGAAGGCACTGGTGCCCGGTCGCCGCGGGATGTTCGCGGGCAAGGTGTCGGTGTTCAACCGCACGCGCCAGCTCTCGCACCCCGATTACGCACTACTGGACCCGGAGGCGGGCGAGGACGCGGCGAGCGCCGCCGACGCGTTCGCGCACCAATTGCTGCCGCTCTACCCCGCCTGTAAGCAACTCGCCTCCTGGCAACTGGCCAAGTCCGTCGACCTGCTCCTGGACACCATGGAGGCCACGAACTGGGAGGGCCTGGTCGACCCGTTGCCGGACACCCTGCGCGAGGGGCGCGGGTTCGAGACCCTGCCGAGTGCCCTGTTGAAGATCCACCGTCCGCGCAGCAAGGCCGACATCGCTGCGGCCCGCGACCGGCTCAAGTGGGACGAGGCGTTCGTCCTTCAGGTGGCACTGGCGCGCCGTCGGTACGCCGATACGCAACTGCCCGCCGTGCCGCGCGCCCGACGGGCGGACGGACTGCTCGACGCCTTCGACGCGAAGCTGCCGTTCACACTCACCGAGGGGCAGCAGCAGGTGTCGGCCGAGATCTTCGCCGACCTGGCCACCGAACACCCCATGCACCGGTTGCTCCAGGGCGAGGTCGGCAGCGGAAAGACACTCGTGGCGCTCCGCGCGATGCTCGCCGTCGTCGACACCGGGGGGCAGGCCGCGATGCTCGCGCCGACCGAGGTGCTGGCCCAACAGCACCACCGCTCCATCGTGGAGATGATGGGCGAGTTGGCCGAGGGCGGCATGCTCGGCGGCTCCGAACACGGCACCAAGGTCGTGCTGCTCACCGGCTCCATGGGGGCTGCCGCCCGTCGTCAGGCGCTGCTCGACCTGGTGACGGGGGAGGCGGGCCTGGTGATCGGCACGCACGCGCTCATCGAGGACAAGGTCCTCTTCCACGACCTGGGGCTGGTGATCGTCGACGAACAGCACAGGTTCGGCGTCGAACAGCGCGACGCCCTGCGCGCCAAGGCCGACCGGACGCCCCACCTCCTGGTCATGACAGCCACCCCCATCCCGCGCACCGTCGCCATGACCGTCTTCGGCGACCTGGAGACCTCGGTCCTCGACCAACTCCCCGCGGGGCGCTCGCCCATCGCGAGCCACGTGGTGCCGGCCAAGGACAAGCCCCACTTCCTCTCCCGCGCCTGGGACCGGGTGCGGGAGGAGGTTGAGGCGGGCCACCAGGCGTACGTGGTCTGCCCCCGTATCGGTGACGAGGAAGACGCCGCAGCAGAGCGCAAGGGCAGCACGCGGCCTCGCGCGGGCGACGCGCGCGAGGGTGAGTCCGGCACGGAGGCCGGTGCGGGGACGGAGACGAGCGACACGGAGGGCACTGCGGAGCGCCGCCCGCCACTCGCCGTACTCGACGTCGCCGAGCAACTCGCCAAGGGGCCGCTCCAGGGGCTGCGTACGGAGGTCCTGCACGGCCGGATGCATCCGGACGACAAGGACGCCGTGATGCGCCGGTTCGCCGCCGGTGAGGCGGACGTGCTCGTGGCCACGACGGTGATCGAGGTAGGCGTCAACGTCCCCAACGCCACGGCCATGGTGATCATGGACGCGGACCGGTTCGGAGTCTCCCAGTTGCACCAGCTACGGGGCCGGGTCGGCCGTGGCTCCGCCGCCGGTCTGTGCCTCCTGGTCACGGACATGCCGGAGGCCAGCCAGGCCCGAGCCCGGCTGGGGGCGGTCGCCGCGACGTCCGACGGCTTCGAGCTGTCCCGCATCGACCTGGAGCAGCGGCGCGAGGGCGACGTGTTGGGGCAGGCCCAGTCGGGCGTCCGCTCCAGCCTACGGATGCTCGCCGTCATCGACGACGAGGAGATCATCAGCGCCGCCCGCGAGGAGGCCGTCGCCACGGTCGCGGCCGACCCGGAACTGGAGCACCTCCCCGCGCTGCGCACGGCCCTCGACGCCCTCCTGGACGCCGAGCGCGAGCAGTACCTCGACAAGGGCTGACGCGTACGCGCTGCCGCTCCGAAACTGCGCCCCAGAGGCGCTGAGGCGATGCCGTCGGCGCCACCCGCGCGCCTGCCGCTGTCTCCTCCCCGACTCGGCCCGCGCATCCTCAGCGCCGTCCCTGGCATGGCCACGTGCCCGTACGGGGCGCACGGCCCGTGCCCGTACCGGGGGGCGACAGGCTGACCCGCGGCGCACAGTCCTCCGAGCGAATTGCAGGACACCTGCGCCCCACTCTCCCCCGCCGCCGCTCGCCTCCTCCCAGCCCCAGACCCTCCAGCACGCAGCACGCAGCACGTACGCCTTGCGTCCCCGAGCCGCACAGCACGGTGCACGAGGCAGCGGGTTCGACAACCCACCCCCACCCCGTCCAAGCACCATCGCCGGAGCACGGAGCACGGAGCACGGAGCACGGAGCACGGAGCACGGAGCACGGAGCGGGTGGCGCAGCCTCGCGCGCGAGAGCGGGAAGTACGGTGTACGGAGCGACGCCATACGGGGCCACGGGGCGCCACCCCGCGCGACGCCGCCGAACGACCACGGGCCCTGGGGCGTAGTCCGCCCCGCCCGCCCCGTACTCGCCGTCCCGCTGGCCCCCGACGACCAGTACCAGGCGGCGGCCCCTCGGCTCCGCACGGACGCCGTCCCCGAGTAGTCCACCGGATGACGCCATATCGTGGGGGAGCGGTGTTCGATCAGGGGCGCCGTTCCCCCACCACGAAGGGCCGAACGACAGATGACCCGCGTGATCGCCGGAGCCGCCGGCGGGCGCCGTCTCGCCGTACCGCCGGGTACCGGCACCCGCCCCACGTCGGACCGCGCGCGCGAGGGCCTGTTCTCCACCTGGGAGTCGTTGCTCGGCTCGCTGGACGGAGCGCGGGTGCTCGACCTGTACGGCGGTTCGGGCGCCGTCGGCCTGGAGGCGCTGTCCCGGGGCGCTGAGCACGCCCTGCTGGTGGAGGCGGACGCACGCGCCGCCCGCGTGATCCGGGAGAACGTCCGCACCCTCGGCCTGCCCGGTGCCGAGGTCCGCGCGGCCAAGGCGGAGCAGGTCGTCATCGGCCCCGTACCCGAAGACCGGCCGTACGACGTCGTCTTCCTCGACCCGCCCTACGCCGTCACCGATGACGCGCTGCGGGAGATCCTGATCACACTCTGCGGTAATGGCTGGCTAGCGGCACGGGCGCTCGTAACGGTGGAGCGGAGCACCAGGGGCGGCGAGTTCCGGTGGCCGACCGGTTTCGAGGGGCTACGGGCTCGTCGTTACGGGGAGGGCACGCTTTGGTACGGTCGCGCCGCTTCACGCAACACCGCTACGCCGAACCACCACAGCGCGTCATGACCGCACTGGAGAGCGAGGAACCACTCTTGCGTCGCGCCGTCTGTCCGGGGTCCTTTGACCCCGTCACCAATGGACACCTCGACATCATCGCCCGAGCCTCGAAGCTGTACGACGTCGTGCACGTCGCCGTGATGATCAACAAGTCCAAGCAGGGGCTCTTCACCGTTGACGAGCGCATCGACCTCCTGCGCGAGACCACCGCCGAGTACGGAAACGTGGAGGTCGAGTCGTTCCACGGCCTCCTCGTCGACTTCTGCAAGCAGCGCGACATCCCCGCCATCGTCAAGGGCCTGCGCGCCGTCAGCGACTTCGACTACGAGTTGCAGATGGCCCAGATGAACAACGGCCTGTCCGGTGTCGAAACCCTCTTCGTCCCCACCAACCCCACCTACAGCTTCCTCTCCTCCAGCCTGGTCAAGGAGGTCGCGGCCTGGGGCGGCGACGTCGCCCACCTGGTGCCGCCGCTCGTCCTTGAGCGCCTCACGGAGCGGCTCGCGGAGCGCTGAGCGGCTGACGGTTTGTCAGGAGGTGTCGGGCGGGAGCCCACTGCCCGTACAGTCGATCCCGTTCCGACCCTTCGGCCTAGAGAGTGCGAGCACCCAAGGTGGACGTGCAGAAGAAGCTCGACGACATCGTCGGCACCGTCGGCAGCGCGAAATCCATGCCCATGTCCGCCTCCTGTGTGGTGAACCGGGCCGACCTGCTGGCCATGCTCGAAGAGCTACGGGCCGCGCTGCCCGGCTCCCTCGCCCAGGCCCGCGAGGTGATCGGGGACCGCGACCAGATGGTCCAGGCGGCCCGGCAGGAGGCGGAGCGGATCATCGAGTCCGCACACACCCAGCGCGGCTCCCTGATCTCCCAGACCGAGGTGGCCCGGCAGTCGCAGGAGGAGGCCGACCGCATCCTCGCCGACGCCCGCCGCGAGGCCGAGGAGATCCGCGCCGAAGCCGACGACTACGTCGACAGCAAGCTCGCCAACTTCGAGGTGGTCCTCACCAAGACCATCGGCTCCGTCGACCGGGGGCGCTAGAAGCTCCTCGGCCGCGACCCGGGCGGCGTGTACGGCGACGCCGACGCGAACGGTCAGTGCGACCAGGCCCCCGAGCGCAGCGCCGACCCCGAGATACTGCGCCGGCGCGCGGACGAGTACGTGGACACCAAGCTCGGCGCCGTGGCCGCCGTGCTCGCCAAGACCCTGGAGGCGGTGGGGCGCGGCCGACAGAAGCTCCTCGGCACCGAGGAGGACGAGTTGGGCGCGCACATGGCGGCCCAGGACGCCGCCGGCGCCGCCGGGCTCAGCACCAGCGACGACGACTTCCTCGCCGACCTCGCCACCAGCCAGCACTTCGCCGACCCGCGCAGCGCCCCGCAGGCCCCGGCCCATCAGCCGCCGATGCCCGACCCGATGCCGGCGATCCCGCAGCAGCCGCCGGCCCCGCCCGAGGTGCCCGCCCAGCCGGAGTACGCGGACTACTACGCCCAGGCGGGCTACCAACAGGACGCGTACGGCTACCAGCAGCAGTACCCCCAGCAGGCCCCGTACGCCGCAGCCCAGCCGCAGCACGACTACCAGCAGCCGGCCGTCCCGCAGCAGCAGCCCACCGGCGACTACGGCTGGCAGCAGCAGCCGCAGCCGCAGCACGGATACGACCCGCACGCCGGCTACCAGGCGCCCCAGGCCATCGACGGCCACCAGCAACAGCCCCGCGCGGCCGGAGCGCCGGCACTGGACGAGACCAGTCTGTTCGACACAAGCATGATCGACCTGAACCAGCTCCGGCAGTACGAACAGGGCCGCTGACCGCACTGCCGTTCCCGGGCTCATCGCACGCTCACCGGCCGGCTTGCGATGCGCCCCGGAGCGCATGCGGGGAGCCCACCCCCACGCTCCACCACCCACCGCGCCCCGGAGCGCACCCGTAGCGCCTGCTTCCCCGTGCTCATCTCCCCACGGCTTTCCCGTCGACGTACGGGGCCACTGGCTGCCGGCCAACAGCCAGTACGCGGCCACCGCGCCGTATCCCGCCCCCCCCCCGCACGCTTCACCGGGGGCCCGGGGGCCCGGGGGCCCGGGGGCCCGGCGCCTCTGCCGCCGAGCCCGCGTCGTCGCCCCGTCCTCACCGGCTGCGTCGTAGTCGTATTGGTCGTCGTGCACCCCGCTCGTACCCAGCCCCGCTGGGCCCCGTTCCCCGTGAAGCACGCCGCACCACGCCGCCAGGGGAGCCACGGGGCGAGGAACGGGCGCGTCAGCGCGGTCTGTGGAGCGCGGCCGGGCCTGTCGCGCTGGAACGTGGGGGGGGGGGGGGGGGGGCGGGCGGGGGCGGGGCGGGGGGGGGGGGGGGGGCCGGCGCTGCCGGCCGGGGCCGGCGGGCGGGCGGCGGGCGGATCTGGCTGGGGCTGGCGGAGCGGGTGGACAGCGTGCGGCCCTATCCGCACCTGCGCGAGCTGTGGCAGATGGTCGCCCGCAGCGCGTACGCGCAACTGCGCCACAACCCGCTGCTCCTGCTCGGCACCGTCGTCGGACTCGCCGTGATCTACCTGGCGCCCCCGGTCGCGGTGTGCGTCGGGGTGCTCCAGGGCGAGCGCACCACCTGGCTGGTGGGCGCCGTGACCTGGGCGGTGCTGGCGGGCAGCTATCTGCCGATGCTGCGCTACTACCGGCAGCCCGCCTGGCTGGCGCCGCTGCTGCCGTTCGTCGCGGTGCTGTACCTGCTGATGACGGTGGACTCGGCCATCCAGCACTACCGCGGCCGGGGCGCGGCCGGGAAGGGGCGTACCTACACCCGTCCCGAGGCCGCGCCGTGAGTCGCCGGACGCACCGGACCCCACTGGTCCGGCGTCCGCCTCACTTGCGGCCGGGCGTCCAGTTCATGCCCCAGCCGTACGCGTGGTCCAGGGTGCGCTGGGGGCTGACGCCGCGGTCGGGCACCAGGTAGCGGGCCTCGCGCTGGACGACGAGGTCACCGTTGTGGTTGGTGATCAGGGCCAGCGCGCAGACGTTGGACGGCACGGTGCACTCGTCCAGCGAGAAGTCCACCGGCGCGCCGTGCTGCGGGCTGAGGGTGACGGTCGCGTTGAGGTTGGCGAAGCTGCGGGCGCCCTCGTAGATGGTGACGAAGACCAGGATGCGTCGGAAGAGGTCCTTGGCGTCCAGGTTGATCGTCAGGTTCTCGCCCTCGCTGCGGGCGCCGGTGCGGTCGTCCGCGTCGAGGTGGATGAAGGGCGGCTGGTGCAGGGCGCCGAAGGAGTTGCCCAGCGCCTGGACGACGCCCTTGGAGCCGTCGGCCAGTTCGAAGAAGGCACCCAGGTCCAGGTCGAGGTCGGAGTGCAGGGCCATCACCTTGCCCAGCTTCTGGCCCCAGCTCTTGAACTGCTTGTGCACCTGCCAGTTGAGGTTGACCCGCATCACGCCCGAGGTCCCGCCCTGCTTGGTGAGCGAGACGGTGGGGGCCTCCTTGGTCAGCGTGACCTTGGTGAGCCGCACGGGCGTGCCGGCCGGGGCGGCGGGCGGGGCCGGCGGCGCCGCGGCGGGGGCGCCTC
>NZ_JBEHZD010000405.1:0-7475 GCF_040240285.1 Streptomyces sp. HSW2009
TTTTTCAACCCCCCCGGGCCCCGCGCCGGGGGGCCCCCCCCCCCCCCGGCGCGCCGGGGGGGGGGGGGGGGCCCCCCCCCCGGGCCCCCCCGGGGGGGGGGGGCGCCGGGGCCCCCGGGCGCGGGGGGCCGCTCCCTCGACCCGGCCGGTGCCGGGAAGTGCGGAACGTGGTCCTGGGCGGCTCGCCCGCCGCCGGCCGTGCCGTCCCCTGGGCGAGCGGGGCGCCACCTGGGGGCATCGGAGTGGGCGCGATGGGGCGCCGGGATGTCGGGCCGCTCTGCTGGGGGAGCGGCGGGGCGGTGCCACCGGGAGAGCACCAGACCTGCCCACTGGCTGGCCCGGGTCGCGCAGCGGGTCAGCCGCGTGCCACGCCCGTCGCCGCACGGTCGTCCGGGGCGGTGTGCGCAAAGGGCTGCTCGCCGTGGGCGGGGGAGTCGGATGTGCCCGCGGTGGACGCCTGCTGACGGGGGTGTGCGGTGCATGGTTCGCCGTCCGTGAAGCTGATGGTGAAGACCGGGTGGTGGGCGGCGATCTCGGCCAGCTCCGCATCGCTTGAGGTGCCGGTCGCGCCGTCGAAGAACTTGCCGACTTCAAAGCCCCAGCGCGTGAGGTAGGTCCGCAGCACGTGGATCTTCTCCGCGCCCTCGGGCAGTTCTATCGCCGTGAACGGCTGCACCCGGCGCCCCTTCCTGAGCTGCCCGCCGCCCGCAGCCCGCATGTTGCGCACCCACTGCGTGGTGCCCCGGGCGGACACCAGATAGTGCGTGTCATCCAGGGGGAGCGGGTTCACCGGCACGCTGCGCCATTCGCCGCTGGTCCGGCCGCGCACCGAAAGCTCCGCACTGCCGAACAGCGACACGCCCCGCCGGGCCAGCCAGGCGATGCTGCCGCTGAGTACGCGGGCCTCGAACCAGTTCGGCTTGGAGTAGTGCGTCATGGCGAACCTCTTCCATCAAGCGTGCGGGACGCAGAGCGGGGAGAGCGGTGCTCTCACTTGGGATCAGTGTGCACGATGCGATGCTCTCAAGCAAGAGCAGTGCTCTCTTTTTCGGCTGGTGCTCTGGAGGAATGGCAGACTGGCCCCATGAGCGCGATTAAGGGGGCCAGGGAACGGGCCCGTGACGAAGTGACCGCCGCGATCAAGGACGAGGCGCGGCGACAGCTCGCAGAAGGGGGCGCGGCCAAGCTCTCGCTCCGCGCGGTCGCCCGGGAGCTCGGCATGGTCTCCTCGGCCCTCTACCGCTACTTCCCCAGCCGGGACGACCTGCTGACCGAGCTGATCATCGACGCGTACGACGCGCTGGGCGAGGCGGCCGAGCGCGCGCTCGCCGCGACCGTCGACGATGCGCCCGCAAGCCGCTGGCAGTCCGTGTGCCGCGGCGTACGCACCTGGGCGTTGGCCCATCCGCACGAGTACGCCCTGATCTACGGCTCTCCCGTGCCGGGCTACCGGGCCCCCCAGGACACCACGGGGCCCGCCGCCCGCGTCGCCCTCGCCCTCATCGCCGTGCTCCGTGAGGCGCATGAGGCCGGTGAGCTCCAGGAGGTCGCCGAGTCCACTGCGCCCGAGCCGGTGCGCGATGACGCCCAGCGGCTCGCGGACGTCCTGGGCATCGACCTGCCGGCGCCGACGGTCGCCGGCCTCACCGCGACCTGGGCGCAGCTCTTCGGGCTGGTCAGCTTTGAGGTGTTCGGCCAGTTCAACCATGTCGTCGAGGCGCGGGACGTGTTCTTCGACCAGGCGACCGCCGGTCTGGGCCGGCAGCTCGGCATACTCCCCGGGGAGTAGCGGAGCGCACCGCGGCTGGCTGACGCGCCGCAGCTTTGCGGCGTCTAGCGTTGCGGCATGAGCACGGAACGAGTCCACCCGGTGGGCGCAGCGCAACCGCCCGGCCCGTGGGCGGACGAGGGCCCGCCGTGGCGGCCGTGGTCGGCCCCACCATCCGGGCGGCTGCCCTGGTTGTCCTCGCTCGGCCTCGCGTTCTTCCAGCTCGTCGGCACCAACTTCGCCTCCGTTCAGCAGCCGGACCGCGCCGAGCTGGACCCGCTGGCAGTGGTGCTACTGGTCCTCGGCCCGCTGCTGCTGTTGTTCCGGCACCGCTATCCGCGGGTCACCGTCTTCGGCACCTGCGCCGTCGCCACGGTCTACCTCGCCGCCGGCTACCCGTACGGGCCGATCTTCTTCAGCGTCGCCCTGGCCTGCTTCTCCGCCATCACCGCAGGTCACCGCCGGGCCGCCTGGGGCGCGGTCGGGCTGAGCTGGCTCGCGCACGCGCTGGTCAGCCACTGGCTCTACCGCTGGCTGCCGCCGGACGGTGACGGGGCGGCGGGCTGGTGGCAGGAGATGGGCATCGCCGCCTGGGTGATGGTCATCCTCGCGCTGTCCGAACTCGCCCGCGTGCGCCGCGAACAAGTCGTACGGGAGCGCGGTGAGCGGGCGGCGGCCGAGCGGCGCCGCGCCGACGAGGAGGCGCTGCGCATCGCCCGCGAACTGCACGACGTACTGGCCCACAGCATCTCGGTGATCAACGTGCAGGCGGGCGTCGGCCTCGCCCTGCTCGACCAGGACCCCGAGCAGGCACGGGCCGCCCTGACCACCATCAAGGGCGCCAGCAAGGAGGCGCTCGGCGAGGTGCGGCAGGTGCTCGACAGCCTCCGGGCGCCGGGGAGCGCGCCACGGTCACCCGCGCCGGGGCTCGACCGGCTCCGCGAGCTCACCGCGCAGGCCGCCACCGCCGGACTACAGGTCGAAACCCGCCACGAGGGCCAGCGAAGTGGCCTGCCGCCCGGCGTCGACCTGGCCGCCTTCCGTATCGTGCAGGAGGCGCTGACCAACGTCATCCGGCATTCGGAGGCGCGCACCGCCCGCGTGACCCTGCGCTACGAACGGCGCGCCCTGCACCTGCTCATCGACGACGACGGTCCGGCCAGCTCCACCGCCGGCGGACGTGCCGACGCCGGCTCCGGCGGCAACGGCCTGGTCGGCATGCGGGAGCGGGCCGCCGCGTTCGGCGGCACAGTGGAGACCGGGCCGCGCGCCGACGGCGGCTTCCGCGTCCAGGCCCACATCCCCCTGCCGAACGAGGAGTCCCCGTGATTCGCGTCGTGCTCGCCGACGACCAACTGCTGGTACGCGCCGGATTCCGGGCGTTGCTCGCGGCCCAGCCCGACGTCGAGGTGATCGCCGAGGCCGCGGACGGCGAGGAGGCCGTACGGCAAGTGCGTCAACTGCGGCCCGACGTCGTCCTCATGGACATTCGCATGCCGCTCCTCGACGGCCTGGCCGCCACCCGACAGATCACCGCTGACACCACTCTGGCCGACGTCCGCGTCATCATGCTCACCACGTTCGAACTGGACGAGTACGTCTTCGAGGCCATTCGCTGCGGCGCTTCGGGGTTCCTCGTCAAGGACACCGAACCGGACGAACTGCTCCGTGCCGTACGCGCCGTCACGGCCGGGGACGCGCTACTCTCGCCCGGGGTGACCCGGCGGCTGATCGCCGAGTTCGCGGCGCGCTCCAAGGAACCGGCCGCGGCGGTCGGGCTCTCCCAACTCACCGAACGCGAACGTGAGGTGATGGCACTGGTCGGGATCGGCCTCTCCAACGAGGAGATCGCGCGCCGCCTGGTGGTCAGCCCCCTCACGGCCAAGACGCACGTCAGCCGCGCCATGGTGAAGCTCGGCGCCCGCGACCGGGCCCAACTCGTGGTGCTCGCGTACGAATCGGGCCTCGTACGGCCGGGTTGGCTCGGCTGATTGCTGATTGCTGATTGCTGATTGCTGAACGCCCTGTGCTGGCCTGGGTGAGCGGGCGGGCTCGCCGGGCCCGCGGTTTCGGGTGGGTCCGAACTTCGGGCCGGGTCAGAACAGGGCCTCCGGTGCGAGGGGTTCCGCGGGAGGCGGGCGCAGGGGCGCGGTGGTGGCGGATGCGGGGTCGGCGGCGGCCAGGGGCCAGCCGGCGAGTTGGCGCCCGTCGAGCAGCAGGCCGCGGCCTTCCACGTCGCGGAGCAGGATGTCAGGGCCAACGACCGCCTGTACGGTTCCGGCGACCGTGCAGTGCGGGGCGAGCAGGACGAGCGCCGCCGGGCCGCCGGCCCGTACCCGATCGAGTGCGAACGCCGTGTCGTGGTGCACGGGGAAACAGGGCTCGGGGCGCAGCGAATCCGGCAACGCGGCCAACGCGTGCGCCCGCGCGTGGAGCGCGTGGAGTTCGGCCGCCCGAGCTGCCGCGGGCGGCGGATCGAGCCGGGCCGCGCGCTTGGCCGCGTAGGGAATCCGGTCGGGTACGGCGAGAGCCGCGCCCAGCACCGCCTCCGCGCGGCGTGCCGCCATCAGCGGTCCGCGCCCCAGCAAGGTGGCGGAGAGCGCGGCCTGTTCCAACAGGCGCACGCCCTCGCGCTCGGTCGCGGTGATGCCGACCTTGATCCACTGCGGGCCGAACCAGGCGAGGTACACGTCGTACGGGCGGGGGTCGTCGGCGCGGGTGTCGGCCGCCACCGAGTACGACCTGTCGAGCCGGGCGCACTCCGGGCACTGGGCGGACACCGCGGTCGGGGAGATCGCCGCGACCGCGGGACACGGCGTGTGGCGATCACCACGCCGCACCCCGGCGCAGCTTCGGCCCGCGCCGGTGGTGAAGGCGAGGGGCCGGCCCGGAGGCAGCGGCGAGACGCGCTCGCCCCGCGCGGGATGGCGCCACACCAGCGCGGCACCTCCCGCCGCGCTCCAGCGCACCGCTACACACTGCCACCCCGAGCCTCCGTCGACCGGCCGACCAGACGCGGCGTGCTCGGCCGTCATCGCCGCGCCTCCCGGGGAGCCACAGGGGCCGCGGGGCGACCGGCCGGGCCTGGCGGCACCGAGGTGACCTGCGCCGTTGGTGGACGGGGCGGCGGCTCCGGCCGGCTGTGGGCGTCCGCCCGGGTGTGGAGTGCCGGCGGCGATGCGGACGGTTGGGGCGGCGGCTGTGGTCGGTTGCGAGCGGAGGGATGTGGTGGCAACAACCGGTCGGTGTGGGTGGGGTGGGTGGCCTGGGTGGGGTGGTCTGCGTGGGGCGTTCGTACGCGACGGTCGTGGGGCACGGTCCGGGCCGGGCGCCGGCTGACCGGCCGCGTATCGAGCTCGTGTCGTCGGCACGGGGCGCGGGGCGGTGTGGTGCGGCGAGTCACCTCGCTGTCTCCCCTCGTTCCTCGTCCCAGGGTTCGGCTGGGCCTTCGTGCCTGCTGGTGGGCGTTGCGGGCGTGCCGTCGCGTCGTGTCGTCGTCCATTGTCGAATTCCCCCCGTGGACGGGCCCGGACCGCCGCCTTGTCCTTGCGCGCGCCCATGCCCGCTCCCGCGCATGGGCGTCCTTGCGTCCGCGCTTGGTGAACGTCGCCGCGGGCCTTGGCGAGGCCACACCAGATGTGGTCCTACCTGGTGTGACCTCGCCCGGCGTGCTCAGACGATCGCCGACGTCTCGCGCCACAGGGCGGCGATGGAGGCATCGCCCGTGGTGCGTACCTCGCCGCTGGGCGGTCGGTTCCACAGGGTGAGGTAGAGGTCGGCCGTCGTGCCGGTCCAGGTGCACTCGGCCACCTCGGCGTCCTGGCCCTGGTCGGCGGGCCCGGTGGGCTGCGGGGCCGTGGTGGCTGACGGGTCCTCGCGCTCCACGGCCAGCGGGTCGGCGGAGAGCCGGATGGCCCAGCGGGTCTCCGAGTCCGTACCGACCAGGCGCAACACGCTCGGCCGCGGGGCATGCACCCGGCTGCGCCCCCGCGCGTGGAAGCCGGTCAGCAACTCCGCTATGCCGTCCGCGGCGAACTCGGGGGCGAGGGGCGAGACGCCGCCACCTGCCGCCAGTTCCGCATCGACCCGGTGCACGGCGGTCTCGTGGGCCTGGCGACGGGCCCAGAAGGCGAGCGGCGACGAACCCGGCAGGAACGTCCAGCACTCCAGGTCGACCGGCGCCGCCCGGAGCGCCTGCACCAGCCCCTCGTGCCCACTGCGGAACCAGGACAGCAGCGCGGCCCCCGCCAACTGCGGGTCCTGCGGGGGACGGTGCGGCTCGGTCAGGGCCTGGGTGAGGAATTCGGTGGCCCACCGGTGCACCCGGCCGGTGTGGGCGACGAGGTCGTGCACCGTCCACTCCGGGCAACTGGGCACACGGGCCTCCAACCCGGCCTGCTCCGCGGCGTCAGCCAGCAGGGCACCTTCGCGTTGGGCGATCTCGACGAGCTGTGCGGTCTCCATGCTCGGAGTGTGCCAGCCGCCACTGACAATCGCGCCTGGATCATGATCATCGGGGCCGGGGCCGGGGCCGGGGCCGGGGCCGGGGCCGGGGCTGGGGCCGGGGCCGGGGACAGGGTGAGGGTGAGGGTGAGGGGCGGATCAGCGTTGCGCGGGATGGAGCGCGCCGCGGGCCGCATGGGCGATGGTCGCCGCGAGCGCTGCCAGGAGGGCCACCGAGGTCAGGGCCGCGGACAGGGAGAACCAGTCGGCGACGAAGCCGATCACCGGTGGACCGCAGAGCATGCCGCCGTAGCCGAACGTGGAGGCGGTGGCGACGCCGCTGGGGCCGGTCAACGCGCCCGCGCGCTCGATGGCGACCGGGAAGATGTTGGCGAGCCCGAGGCCGGTGGCGGCCAGCCCGGCGAGGGCGAGCCAGATCGTGGGGGCCAGCGCGCCGACGAGCATCCCGACCGCGGCCGTCGCGCCGCCGGCCACCAGCGCACGCGTCGGGCCGAGTCGCTCCAGCAGCGCCGTACCGGACAGCCGGCCCACGGTCATCGTCGCCGCGAAGACCGCATAGCCGGTGGCGGCGGCGCCCGGCGAGGCACCGAGGTCCTGTTCCAGGTGGAGCGCTCCCCAGTCGGCCAACGCGCCTTCCCCGTACGCCGTGCACAGGGCGATCACCCCGAGGACGGCCACCAGACGGCGTACGCGGCGCGCCACGGTCTTCCCGGCCGCGCCGGCACCGTCCGGGTCTCCGGGGGTGCCCACCGCCGGGAGCGGGGCGGTGGTGCGGCCCGGACGGTGGATTCCACGTCGCGGCCGGGCCGCGGGTTCCTCCTGTGGGGCGGGGTCGGCCGTCGGGGTGGTGCTGTGCGCGGTGGCCTCAGCCGCGTACTCGGTTGAGGCGAGGCAGGGCGTTGCCCCAGTCGGTGGCTGATCCTTGGACACTGCGAGACCAGCGAGGTCGGTGAGGCGAGTGGGGTCGGCAGGGTCGGTACCCGCCGATCCGGAAGCCGGCAGCCTCGCGCCCGTGGCGGCAGCACCCAGGGCGGGGTCACCGGGTGATTCGGGTGGCCCGGGTGACCCGGCTGCGGTCGGCGAAGCACCCACCAGGCCGGTGCCCGGCTGATCCGCGTCCGCCCGGGCGGTTTCGCCCATGAGGCGGGGCAGATCGCCGCTGCCCGCGCTGCCCGCGCTGCCCGCGCTGCCCGCGCTGCCCGCGCTGCCCGCGCTGCCCGCGCTGCCCGCGCTGCCCGCGCTG
>NZ_JBEHZD010000406.1:0-7475 GCF_040240285.1 Streptomyces sp. HSW2009
ACCGGCACGAACACCTTCCTGACCAGCGCGTATGCCAGCCCCATCAGCGGTGCGCACGGCGCGAGCCGTCCGGCGGGGGGGGGGGGGGGGCCCCCGCCCCCGCCCCGGGGGGGGCCCCCCCCCCCCCCGGGGGCCAGCCTTCCGAGGAGCCGGCCCATCCGAGGAGCCGGCTCTCCCAGGGAGCCGGCCCGCCCGGGGCCGGGTTCGGGTACGGGTCGAACCCTGCTGCGCCGGATCAGGGGCCGAGGACTCGTCCATCAGAGGCACGCGGGGGTGGTGGGACCGCACGGGCCACCCGCACTCGGGCACGTGAGCGACGGGTCCGGGCACGCAACGAACGGGGCAGGGCTCGTAGAAGACGGCCCCGTCCAGGCACAGCCGGGGAGAGTCCCGACACAGCGGGGACGGGCTCAGGCAAACGAAAGAGCTGTGGGGGTCATCTCCTTCGAGATGCTCCGCCCACAGCTCCTTGTCGTGCCCAGTGGCTCAACGGCCTCGTCCGGTGCCCCGCGAGCGGGGCGACGGCGAGGGTTCTGGCGCCGCACGAGAGGCCCGTACCCCCGTGTTGGTGACGCTTCGGATGGCGCTTTAGTGGCCCTGCTCATCGCGGCGGCGCTGCCACCGCTGCTCGATGCGGTTCATGACCGAGCGACGCTGCTGCCGATTTGGGCCGCGCGATGCAGCCGCGCCACCACCACCGCCACCGCCCTGCGCCTGCTCGCCCGGCTTGGGTGCCTTGCGCCAGCCGGTCACGGCCAGTACGGCGCAGCCCAGCATGACGAGGAAACCCACCACGCTGATCCAGATCTGCTGGGCAACCATCCCAGTCATGAGGAGCGCGATGCCTGCCAGAAAACCCGCGACCGCCTGGTAGACCCGTCGCCGGGTGTACGTACGCAGGCCGCTACCCTCAAGCGCCGTCGCGAATTTGGGATCTTCGGCGTACAGCGCTCGCTCCATCTGCTCGAGCATGCGCTGCTCGTGCTCCGAGAGCGGCACGGAGTCCTCCTACTCGTCGGTCGCGGGGGGGCGACCGGGGTGCGACCCTTCCAGGATAGGCAGGGAATCGCCCCCGTGAAACCCGCCCCTCTGCGCCAATTCACCCACCAGTACCGCAGTGGTGCCTGATGGCTCTGAGACGTCCATTCCCCACCCGCCGACCCGCCATGCCGGACCGTATGCCCTCGATCATACGGGGGGAACAGGCTGATCGGGTGGCCTGTGGCCGACTGCACGCCTGCCCCACGACCTTTGTCGCGCGCTAGTCCACGCGAGTGACGGTTGGGGCAAGATTCACGGCTGCTCGGCCAGTACGTGCAACTGGGTGGCGACGGAGTGGAAAGCGGGCTGTTCCGCCGCGGCTGCCTCAAGGCGCAGCAGTGCTTCCATCGCGCCGGGCTCGGTGTCCACCAGGACGCCGGGAACCAGGTCCGCGAAGACGCGCACGCCGTGCACCGCGCCGACCCGCAGCCCGGCGGCCGTCACCAGTTCGGAGAGCTGGTCGGCGGTGAAGCGGTGCGGCACCGGGTCGCCGGCGCCCCAGCGGCCTGCCGGGTCGGTGAGCGCCTGCCGGGCCTCGGTGAAGTGGCCGGCGAGGGCGCGGGCGAGCACGGCGCCGCCGAGCCCCGCCGCGAGCAGGCTGAGCACACCGCCGGGCCGGAGCGCGGCCACGGCGTTGCGCACGCCCTCGGCCGGGTCGTCCACGTACTCCAGGACGCCGTGGCAGAGGACCACGTCGTACCCGCCGCGGTCCACCACGTCGAACAGGCCGTGCGCATCGCCCTGCACGCCACGCACCCGGTCGGCCACGCCCGCCTCCGCGGCCCGGCGCTCCAGCGCGAAGAGCGCGTTGGGGCTGGGGTCCACGACGGTGACCCGGTGACCGAGCCGGGCGACGGGCACGGCGAAGTTGCCCGTGCCGCCGCCGGTGTCCAGGACGTCCAGGGCGTCACGCGCTCCCGTGCCGCCCTGGACCTCGGCCTTGGCCCGACGGTCCAGGGCGTCCTTGAGCACCTCCCAGACCACTGCGGTACGGAGGGACGCACGGGGGCGCATCGGGTCTGACACAGCGGGTGGCTCCTCGGCGCGGTGCCCGCACGGCCTGCGGCGGTGCGGGCGAGAAACTGACGTCGTAGAGCCCCAGCCTATTGCCTCCGGAGCCGCGTCCGGGCGCGGTGCGGGTCAGCGCTCCGCTGCGTCCTCGCGTGGCGCCTGCCGGGGCAGCACGGGTTGCAGCACCAGCATGCGTTCCACGATGCGGAGGAACATGCCGGCGTCGCGCAGCAGGTCATCCGCGTCGCGGTCGCTCGCCGCGCCCGGTATGCCCGCCTCCGCCCGCGCTCGGCGGGCGGCGCCCGAGGCGAACAGCGCGCTCCATTCGGTCAGCTCGGGCGTCACCTCGGGAAGCACTTCCCAGGCGCTGCGGATGCGTTGCCTGCGTCGGGGGTTGGTTTCGGGTCGGCCGTGGACGGCGAGGACGGCGGCTGCGGTGCGCAGGGCCGCGAGGTGCGCGGTGGCGAAACGCTCGTTGGGGACGGCGAGGACGGCTGCTTCTTCCAGCCCCTGGTGGGCCTGGGTGAGCAGATCGAGGGCCGCGGGCGGGGCCGTGGCGCGGCGGATGACGGGGTGGACGTCGCTCGCGGAGCCGGGCAACGAAGGGGCAGCGGCGGCACGGTGCCGTCGTGCGGCGGCGGTACTGGCCATGACGAACCTCCTGTCGTCGTCGGGCGGCCCACCGTGTGGTATTGGGACCGCCTTATGTGCCCATCGTGGGGCACACCACTGACAATCGGCCCTGACCTGCACTGATGCGGGATGCGGCGGCATCTGACGGTGGGTCGCGGCGGGTGCTGCCGGTGCCGTACGGAGGCGGTCGGCGGCGCTTGGTGAGCGGGGCGCGGCCGGGCACCGACCACCCGCTGCGGACGGCGATCACATCGCGCCGATTCCCCGCCCGGCCGCCCGACCCCCGCCCCCTCGCCCAGCACCGGCCCCGCACCACCCCGCACCCGGCACCCGGCACCCGACACCCGACACCCGGCGACACCTCTGCCTATGCATCCGGCAACAGACCCGGCGATCCACCCCAAATGCACCCCACCACATCCGGCCGTGCATACTTTTTAGACTGACCAGTCAGATCAAAGGAGTCTCGTGTTCCGTTCCCCTCGTTCCGCCGAGGAGGTCCACTCCCGGGCCGGGGCGGCCGTCACGGCCGAGGGGCTGGGTGTGCGCGGGCCGCGCGGCTGGGCGTTCCGTGACGTCAGCGTGGCCGCCGAGCCCGGCGACCTGCTCGCCGTCGTGGGCCCGTCCGGTTCGGGCCGCACCTGCCTGCTCCTCGCGCTCACCGGCCGGATGCGCATCGCCGCGGGCCGCGCCGAGGTGGCCGGCCTCCAGCTGCCGCGGCAGATGGCGGCCGTACGCCGCGTCACCGGGCTCGGCCCCGTACCCGGCGTCAGCGACCTCGAACCCGCCCTCACCGTCGCCGAGCAACTGCACGAACGCGCCCTGCTCGCGCGCCGCTTCGACGGCCCGGTCCGCGGTCTGTTCCGGCCCCGCCGGGAGCGCGCCGCCGCATCGCGCGCCCGCATCGAGGACGCGCTCCACCGGGTGGGTTTGGAACTGACGGAGTTGCCCAAGGGGCCGCGTACCGCCGTACGCGATCTGGAGCGGCTTGAGGCGCTGCGCCTCTCGGTCGCGCTCGCCCTGATCGGCGCGCCCCGGCTGGTCGCCGTCGATGACCTCGACCTCAAGCTCGGGCCGGACGATCGGGAACGCGCCTGGTCGCTGCTGCGGGATGTCGCCGACGGCGGCACGACGGTGCTCGCGGTGTGCAGCGAGCCGCCGCCCGGCGCCGTCGTGGTGTCCACCGCTCCGGCCGAGCGCGGGGCCGCGGCGGACGGCGCCGAACGGGCGGAGGCGGCGACACAGCCGGGGCCGCAGGCAGGGGCCCGGGCCAAGACAGAGACACAGCCGGGAACGGCGCTTCACACCCCCGCGGCGCGCCACGCAGGACACCGGGACCAGGCATCCGATGAAGGGACGTGCGATGCGATCGCCGAAGCTGGCCGCGCTTGAGCTCAGGCGGTTCGGACGGGGCAAGCTGCCGCGGGTCGCACTGGTCACGATCATGCTGCTGCCGCTGCTCTACGGGGCGCTGTACCTGTGGTCGTTCTGGGACCCGTACACGCGGCTGGACAAGCTTCCGGTCGCCCTGGTCAACGCCGATGCGGGGGCCACGGTCGACGGCGAAAAGGTGGCCGTGGGCGACGAGTTGGTCAAGAACCTGCGGAAGAGCAACACCTTCGACTGGCAGGAGACCAGCGCGGAGCAGGCGCGCGACGGGGTGGAGAAGGGGCGGTACTACCTGTCGCTGACGGTGCCGACCGACTTCAGCGACCGGATCGCGTCGAGCGCGGGGGACGCGCCGGAGGCCGGCGCGCTCCAGGTGCACACCAACGACGCGAACAACTACATCGTGGGATCGATCTCGCGCACCGTGTTCTCCGAGGTCAGGGCCGCAGCGTCGGCCAAAGCGTCGCGCGGTTTCTACGACAAGATCTTCGTGAGCTTCTCCGACCTGCACGGCAAGACGGCGGACGCGGCCAAGGGCGCCGACGATCTCGGTACCGGCATCGGCAAGGCGAAGGACGGTGCCGACAAGCTCCACAAGGGGCTCGACAAGGCCGAGCAGGGCAGCAAGTCGCTCAAGGGCGGCGTGACGAAGCTGCACTCCGGCGCCGGCCGGCTCAAGACCGGTGCGGGGGACGTCGCCGCCGGCACCCAGCAACTTGCCGACAAGGTCAACACGGCCTACCGGGACAACGCGCACGCCCGTGACTTCCTCAAGGAGCACGGCGCCGAGATCGGCAAGGCCGCCAAGCTGGTCGCCGACGCCTCGCAGCGCATCGGCGACGACCTCGGCACGCTCCCGGCGACCACCGCGACCGCGGCGGGCAAGGCACGGTCGGCGGCCGATGAACTGGCCGCGGCCCACCGCACCCAGTGCGCGGCCGACGGCACCACGACGCCCGGCCCGACCCACCCGGGCACCAGCGCCAGCCCGCGTACCGAGAGCGGTCCCCGTACCAGTACCAGTACCAACGCCACCACCAACGGCGATCCCACCGCGCCGCCCGGCGCCCCGTCCACTGGCACCGACCGCACGGGCGCCGAGGCGCCGGCCGCCCCCACCGCGCCCCCGCACGCCCCGGGGACGAGCACGGTGCCGGACGACGCCGCCTGCGGACCGCTCCGCGACGCGGTGGCCGCCGCGCGGAGCACCGCCGAGGTGGCCAAGGACCTCAACGCGCTGGTGCAGCAGAACACCGCCGGGCTCGCCTCGCTCGCCGGCGACCTGGGCGACGTCCGCGACAAGGCGCGTTGGCTGGCGCGGCACGCGCCCCAGCTCGGCCAGGACGTCGACTCCGCGGTGGCCAAGATCAACGCCCTGAACGCCGGCGCCCACCAGGTCGCCACCGGCGCCACGGAACTGCACACCGGCCTCACCGGCGCGAAGAGCGGCGCCACCTCGCTGCACACCGGCGTCGATGACCTGTACACCGGCGCCGGCGACCTCGACGGCGGCCTGTTCAAGCTGGTGGACGGCTCGGAGAAGCTGGCCGGTGGGCTGCACGACGGGGCCCGCAAGATCCCCGACCTGGGCAAGGACGAGCGGGACGCCCGTACGGAGGTGATGGCCGACCCGGTCAAGCTGGCCGCCCAGTCGCTGCACAAGGCGCCGAACTACGGGACCGGATTCGCCCCGTACTTCATCCCGCTCTCGCTCTGGGTCGGTGTGATGGTCGCGTACATGCTCATCCAGCCGCTGAACCGGCGGGCGCTCGCGGCCGGGGCCGCGCCGGTGCGGATCGCCCTGGCGGGCTGGCTGCCGGTGGCCGCGATCGGCGTGGGACAGACGGCCGTCCTGCTGGCCGTGCTGCACTGGGGGCTCGGCCTCCAGATGGCGCGCGCCACCGGGACCGCCGCCTTCCTGACGCTGGTGACCTGCTGTTTCGCCGCCATCGTGCAGTGGCTCAACGCCCGCTTCGGGCCGGCCGGACGGATTCTCGTACTCGCCCTGCTGATGCTCCAATTGACGTCGGCCGGTGGCACGTATCCGGTGCAGACCAGCCCGGCGTTCTTCAACGCGCTGCATCCGCTGCTGCCCATGAGCTACGTGGTGGACTCGTTGCGCAGGCTGATCACCGGCGGTGACCTGACGCTCGTCTGGCAGGGCAGCGTGGTGCTGGCGGCGTTCACGCTCGGCGCGCTCGCGCTGACCACGGTGACCGCCCGGCGCAAGCAGGTGTGGTCGGTGGACCGGCTGCATCCGGAGCTCACACTGTGAACGACGGTGCCCCACCGTCCCCGCGGGCGGGCAGAATCGAGGTCATGGACACCAGCGCTCCACCCACCCCGAAACGGCCCGCGGGGACGGCCTCCGACAAGCGGCGCGAGACCACCCGGCGCAAGCTCTTCGAAGCCGCGGTCACGCTCATCGCCGAACAGGGCTTCTCGTCCACCACCGTGGAGGAGATCGCCGAACGCGCGGGGGTGGCGAAGGGCACCGTCTACTACAACTTCGCGAGCAAGTCCGTCCTGTTCGAGGAGTTGCTGCGGCACGGCATCGAACTGCTGCGGGACGCCCTGCAACGGGCCACCGACGAGGCCACCGCGCGCGGGGGCAACAGCATCGACGCCCTGGACGCGATGATCAGGGCCGTCCTGGTGTTCATCGACCGCTACCCGGCGCTGACCCAGCTCTACGCCGCCGAACTGTGGCGCACCAACCGCGCGTGGCAGTCCACGCTGATGGTGGTGCGGGCGCAGGTGCTCGCCGTGATCGAGTCCGTCCTGCGGGACGGGGTGGCCAAGGACGAGCTGAGCGCGGAGATCGACATCAGTCTCACCGCCTCGGCCCTGTTCGGGATGGTCTTGGTGGCCGCGCTCGACTGGCGTTCGTACCAGCCGCAGCGCTCCATCGACGAGGTGCACGCCGCCCTGTCCCTGCTGGTCCAGGGCCGAGTCTCCGGCACCGGGGCGACCGGCCGGAGCACCGCCGGGGACGTGCCCCAGGGCGCCGAGGGGTGACGGCCGACGCCTGACGCGCGGCTGCGCGGGCGGGCGGGCGGGCGGGCGGGCGGGCGGGCGGGGACACGCTGCCCGGTGCACGCCGGACGGTGAGGCGGACGGGTCCTCCGGTACGCGCCGGACGGGCGAGCAGCGGCCGGTCCTAGCCAAGCGGTACGGGGCAGGACCGAACGGAGCGGGGCGGCGCGGAGCGGGGCGGAGGGAGCGGGACGGAACTGAGCAGGGCGGAGGGAGCGGGACGGGAACGGGAAAGGCGCCGTCCTGGCGCCGATCGATCCCCCTCGACCGGCCCCGGAACAGCGCCTCTGTTGCTCCCCCGTACTTCCCCCGTGCTCCCCCGTGCCCGATCATCCCGGGGCGTGCACCCCGCGCGGGGCCCCCGG